>CALMAR010000432.1:0-228 GCA_937859855.1 uncultured Kineosporia sp. | reverse complement strand
TTGCAACCGTGTTTCCAGCGCGGGCGCTGACGGGCGCGCCGAACGATCAGCGCCTTGCGCACGAGGTCGACGTCCGTCCGCTTGAGTCCAAGGGCTTCGCCCTGGCGCAGACCGAGGGCCAGAGCAACCGCCCAGCGGACCGAGTTCCGCCGCTCAGCAGCTGCCCGAAGGATGGCCTGGACATCCTCGAGCGAGTAGGGCTCCACCTCGTTCTCCACCACCCGTGGC
>CALMAR010000431.1 GCA_937859855.1 uncultured Kineosporia sp. | reverse complement strand
GAGGTCCCACAGGATGGGGCCGTCGCGGAACGCGAAGTCCGTGCCCTTGTACATCCCCGTCACCGACGCCTTGAACGAGATGAGCTTCAGCGACTGCGTCTCGCCGTTGGCGAACTGGCCGGGCTTGAGCGGCGCGCCCGCGGGGGCGCGCTGGGGCCGCCGGGGCGGGGGGCCCCGGACCAGGTGGACGGTGCCGAACAGCGCGGACGCTCCGTCGGCCGTGGCCACCTCGGCCCGGACCGAGGCTGCCTTCGGCGGGGCCACGGCGGTCAGCTCGCGGCCCGCCCAGGCCCGGTCGGAGGGCACGATCCGGTTCCAGGAGCTGTTCTGGGACAGGCGATCACCGTTGGCGTCGAGCCACTGCAGGCTCATCCCGGCGGCACCCGCGGCCAGCGGCTTCACCAGCGAGCTGAGCGTGTAGGTGCGCCCACCGACCACGGGCACCGTCCTGCGGGTGACCACGTGGGACTCGAACGGGCTGGTGCCGGCCTGCAGGAAGAGCGCCCGCCCGCGCAGCACGTCCTCGCTGCGTGTGGCGATCGTGACCCGGGCCTGCGACGTCCTGCGGTCCAGGGTCGCATTGACCCGGTAGGTGGCGCCCAGGCTGTACACCCCGAGCGGCCGGCTGCTCACCAGCCGGCCCTCGCGGATCCGCTGCGCCAGCACCCGGCGTCCGGGCGCCGCCTCGAAGACCACCTGCAGCCGGGTGTCCCGGTAGGGCGCCCAGAGCAGCAGCGCGAACGGCTTGGTCCCGGCGTCGGCGCGGGGCACGGTCAGGTCGAAGTGCGTGGCGTAGCTGAGCGGGCCCGTGGTCAGGTCGATGCCCTGCTGCAGGCCCGGCACCTCGTCGAACCGCACCTGCCGTTCGTCGCCGGCGATCGTGGCCCGGCCGCCGGTGCCGTCGTCGAAGGCCATCGTGGTCCGGTCGAAGCCGGTGATGGTGGCGTCCACCACGGGTGCCCGCCAGATCTCGGCCGGGACCAGCACCGTGGCCGCCATCGCCAGGGCGATCAGCGGCATCAGCCACGGCAGCAGGCGTGCCAGAACCGCGCGGACCCGGCTCACGCGAGGGACGCGGGATCGGGCTGCAGGATCTCGCCGTCACGCCAGGCCATGACCGCCATGCTGGCCAGGAATGCCGCCGCCAGCAACGACCCGACGGCGACCAGGGCCACCGCGTCGTGTCCGACGACGAAGGGCAGGGCGAGCTGGCCGGCCAGGTTCGATCCCATCCCGCAGGTCACGGCGACCCGCCGTCCGCGTGCCAGCAGGTAGTAGGCGAACAGCGCGGCGACGCCGTAGGCCAGGCACCCGAGCACGTACCAGGTGAGCAGGCCGGCGGCGCGCTGGTACCCGGGACCGACCAGCAACTGCAGCGCCCATGCCGGTTCGGCCGCCACCACCAGGCAGGGCACGCCGGCCACCAGCCCCGCCGCCAGCGCGCTCTCGGCCAGCAGCCTCCTCGAGGGTCGCTGGCCGACGAACCGGGGGAACATCGCGGTGCCGATCGCCAGTGCCGGGAAGAGGATGGTCCGCCCGATCAGCGCCACCCCGGCGTACAGACCGGCCGAGTGCGGGTCGTAGGTGTGCCGCACCAGGATGACGTCGCCGACGGTCGGAAAGCCGAGGGTGACGGCGGTCAGCAGGCTGAAGCGGAACGGCAGGGGTCCCGATCCGGACGGCACCTGTTCGCAGGCGAAGCGCCGTTCCGGGTGCCCCACGATGCGGGAGTAGGCCAGCCCGACGAGCAGGGCGAGGACGATGGACACGCCGACGGCGCTGATCAGCAGCGTCACGTCGGAGGAGAACAGCAGGACGGCCACGGTCGCCAGCCGGCAGGCGGCCTGGACGGCGGTCATCGTGCCGAGCGCTGTGATCCTGCCGCTTCCCTGCAGGAAGCCCAGGTAGGCGCTCCACGGCAGCTGTGCCGCCACGACGAAGGCCAGGCTGATCGCGGGCCCGGTGCCGGGGGAGTGCGTGAACGAGCTGACCAGCGGGGCGGCCGCCAGCGACCCCGCCAGCAGGCACAGGGTCTGGACGCCGATCCGTCGCGCCAGCCGCTGGAGGTAGCCGGTGCGCCTGCTCGCGGCCATGCCGGCCAGATGGGCGGCCACGGAGGTCTGCACCGCGGTGTAGGCCATCCCGAGCAGGACGACGAAGCCGAAGGACGAGGCGAAGAGGCTGTACGTGGCCGGCGGCAGGTTCCTGGCCGTGACCGTCATGAACAGGTAGAGGAAGACGTTCGCCACGCTGGTCAGCCCCAGCAGCACGGCTGCCTCGCGGACGTGCGCGCGGCTGCCCGCGCGTCCGGGGGCTGCCGGGGTCTCCTGGGTGGCCGCTGTCGGCGTGGCCGGGACGATCGCGAGCTGGTCGGTCGCGATGCCGGCGGTGAGGTGGGTGCTCAGTTCAGCCGGCCTTCGGTGCCGAGGTGACGGCCAGCTCGTCGCTGGAACGCTCAGAGGCGCTCACGTCCACCACGACGTTCCAGGGACGTCGCATCAGGTGCAGGTGATGGTGATGCCGCTCGATGTCGTAGCGGTGCGGCCTGGTCCGCCGCAACGCGGTGGTGAGACGAATCTTGAGAATCAGTGCGATCATCTGCAGGCCGAGGATGAAGGCCTTGTGGAATTGCCCGGTGACCGACGACTCACCGACCCTGGGAAGGTAATTCACCGGTACCTCGACGAAACGGCCGCCGGAGGTGATCGTGCGCAATATCAATTCCGGGCCGAGCTGGCTGCCGCCGATGGTGAGTTTGGGCAGCAATGTGTGCGCGAATTCTCTGCGGAAAAGCCGGTACGTGCATCCCACGTCGCTCAGCGGGCCGGAATTGAACAGCAGGCAGACGAGCTTGGCAACCGCCCTGTTGCCCCAGCGCAGGAACGCCTGCATGTTGGCGTCCTTCCAGACCAGGTGCTCCGCGGTGCGGGTGCCGAAGACGGCGTCGCACTCGCCGCTGTAGGCCAGCAGCTTGAAGAGATCATGCGGTGAGAAGGTGCCGTCGGGCTCGGCCAGCACGATCAGGTCACCGGTGGCTTCCTGCAGGCCACGGCGGGTCGCCCAGCCGTAACCCTGCCGGGTCTCCAAGACCTCGCGGGCGCCGGTGCCGGCCACCTGTGCCGACGTGCCCGGCTGCGCGTTGTTGTTCACCACGATCACCTCGTCCACCACCGATGTGGCGAAGAAACCGTCGATCACCGATCGGATCGAATCCTTCTCGGCGTAGGTCATCAGGACGACAGAGATCTTTTCTCCGTACCACATGTATGAATGTCCCCTTCAGGACGCTGGAGAGCGGTGCGGCAACCTTGGCGCAGCACGATGCTAACCAGGCCGACTTCCGTCCTGTCGCATTCTCGGGCCCGGATCAGGCGTTTTGCGCTTACTCTCCGCCGAACACCCGAGGAATTTCCCAACGGTCACACGAGTGGCATTTGGCGTCAGCTGACCCATTCGTCGTCTCGTTTTACCGGTGTCATTCAGGAAGAATCCCTGTCTGAAGTCTTGGTGACCATTTGCAGGTGCCCGAGGAGATTGTGACGATTCGCCCTGCGCAGGGCGGCGGCCAGCTCGGCCGCCAGGTGCCGGTGCCCGGCGACCGTCGGGTGGACGCCGTCCTTGCCGATGTCCTTGGGGCGTAGCCAGCCGTCGGTGACGATGTAGGTCGCACCGACCGCCTTGCTGGATTCGAGGATTCGCTGCCGGAGGCTCTGCACCTGCGCCGGCGGCGTCCCGTCGTTGACCCAGAACGGGGAGAGCACCACCAGTCGGGAGTGCGGGTAGGCCCTGGTGACGGCGCGGAAGTACGCCAGCGAAGCTCTGCGCTCATCTGCCGGCTTCCCCATGTCGTTGCGACCGCCTGACACGATGATGACGTCCGCCGTGAACAGCGCTCGGGTCTGCTTCAGGCGGCCGGAGTATCGCGTGAATGCGTGAGAGTTCTCGTGGCCGTTGGCGACATAACCGGTGCCGCCCTGTGCGTCGAGATTGCACGCCCAGCCAAGCTTCTCGGCTGTCAAGCAGGGAAATGTCTGGGTGGGAAGAACTCCGGCCGCACCGGCGGAATAGCTGTCGCCTATGAACAGGGCGACCGTTGGCTCGCGGCTGCCGCGCAGGCGTGTCGCACCTTTGCTCGCCGGTGGGCGGGAAGCCGCGGTCCCAGGTGCGGCCACCTGCGAGCGCCAGGCGAGGAGGATCGCCACTGCGCAGAGGGCGAGCACGAGGCAGAACACCGTCCACCGTGCTGCGACGGCAGGAACCGATGAGTGCATTGCTTGCCTGACCTCCGAATTGCGGGCGGCAGGAAGATCCCATGTAGTCGTCCAATCACCGTCCGAAGAACGCCTGAAACCGTCCTAGCCCTCCGGGCGGATGCTGGTGGCGCCGCTGCGCCGATCCTCGAAGGGCCGGAGATTCACCGACGGTCTCGGCGGCCTCGCCTCGGCCGGCGGGCGTGCCGCGGTGGCCAGGACGGATTCCTGGCCAAGGTTCGGCGCGGCCGGCCGGCGCGAGCCGCGGATGCGCTGGCGCGGCACGGCCTTCTTGGGACCGTAGCCGTACCCGTACCCGTCGTAGCTGGTTCCCCGCGAGCGCCTCGGCGCGAAGTTGAGCACCGTCCCGAGCAGCTTCGCGTTCACCGCCTCCAGCGATTTCGTTGCCGCTTCCAGGTTCTCGCGCGTCGTGGAACCGTACCGGGTGACCAGCACCGCGCCGTCCGCCATCGCGGCGAGGATCGCAGCGTCGGTGACCCGCAACAGCGGCGGTGCATCGATCACGACGTAGTCGAAGTGCTCGCGCAGCAGTGCCAGCAGGTTGCGCATCTGCACCGAACCGAGCAGTTCGGAGGGGTTCGGCGGCTTGGGTCCGGAGGGCAGGATGACGAGGCTGTCGCCCTGGTAGCTGACCAGGACGTCACGGACGTCGTACTGGCCGGCGAGCACGTTCGTCAGGCCGACGGCGTTGCTCAGGCCCAGGTACTTGCCCAGCGTGGGCATCCGCAGGTCTCCCTCGACCAGCACCACCTTGGCCCCGCTCAGGGCGAGCGTGTGCGCGATGTTGCTGGACGTGGTGCTCTTGCCCTCCGAGGGCAGCGGCGAGGAGATCACGATCAGGCGCGGCGGGTGATCGACGTCGGTGAACTGCAGGTTCGTCCGCAGAGCCCGGAACGCCTCGGCGCGGCCACCCTGGTCGTCGGCGTCGACGAGGGCCTGCTGGACCGTGGAGCGGTCGAAGGGCACCACGCCGAGCGGGACGGCTCCGGTGATCTGCTCGATGTCCCCGACCCCGGAGATGGACGTGTTGAGCTGGTCGCGCAGGACGGCGCTGACCAGCCCGAGGCCCAGGCCCACCAGGAGACCGAGCACCAGGTTCAGCGGGACGCGCGGCGACTCCGGCGACACCGGCACCCCCGGCGGCTGCGTGACCGAGACCTTGACCGGGGACGTCGTGCGGTTGTGCGGCGTCTCGATCTGGTCGACGAACTGCGGGAAGATCCGGATTACCGCGTCGGCGATGTCGGCGGCCCGCTGCGGGTCGGAGTCGCTGACGCTGACGTTCAACAGGACCGTGTCCTGTGGCGAATCGGCGGTGACTCTGCCGGCCAGCTGGTCCGTGGTGTAGGGCAGGTGGACCTGGTTGATCACCTGCTGCATGACGAGCTTGCTGGTGACGATGTCGGCGTAGGACTTCACCCGTTGCTGGGTGAAGGTGGAGCCGGAGGACAGGTCGTTGGGGTTGTTATCGCTGGAGCTGACCGAGATGAACAACTGGGTCTTGGCGGTGTAGACGGGGCTGGCCGTGAGCGAGTACAGCGCTGCGGCACCGGTCGCCAGCGCACCGAGCAGCACCACCACCCACCACTGCCGGCGAAGAAGGCGCAGGTATTCGCGAAGGGTCACGACGCTCCTGTCAGCTGTGCATCTGCCCGCACATCCAAGGCGTGGTCGTGACCACGAATTTCACCGGCATGCGTGGTGAACCAGGCGTACGTGCTGGCGATCCCCTCGTGCAACCGGATCCGGGCCGTCCAGCCCAGGTCGCGCAAGCGGGAGACGTCCAGCAGCTTGCGCGGTGTGCCGTCGGGCCTGCGGGTGTCGAACACCAGCTCGCCCTGCCAGCCGACCACGCCGGCCACGATCTCGGCCAGCTCCCGAATGCTGATGTCGGTGCCGGTGCCGACGTTGATCGGCTGGGCCGAGTCGTAATGCTCCAGCAGGTATACCAGTGCCTCCGCCAGGTCGTCCGCGTGCAGGAACTCGCGCCGCGGCGTCCCGGAACCCCAGATCGTGACCTGCTCGGCGTCGGTCAGCCTTGCCTCGTGGAACCGGCGGATCAAGGCGGGCAGGACGTGCGAGCTGTGCGGGTCGAAGTTGTCGCCCGGACCGTACAGATTCGTCGGCATCGCGCTGATGTAGCGCAGCCCGTACTGCTTGCGGACCGCCTGCACCTGCATGATCCCGGCAATCTTGGCGATCGCATAGGCGTCGTTCGTGGGTTCCAGAGCGCCTGTCAGCAGGGCGGATTCGCGGATGGGTTGGTCGGCCAGCTTGGGGTAGATGCAGGAGGACCCGAGGAAGAGCAGGCGTCCGACGCCGTACTCCCGGGCGGCGTCCATCAGGTTGACCTGGATCCGCAGATTGTCTGACAGGAACTGTGCCGGATAGGAGTCGTTCGCGACGATGCCGCCGACCCTGGCCGCAGCCATCACGACGACGTCCGGGCGTTGCGTACCGACGAACTCGAACGTCGCGTCCCGATCGCGGAGATCCAGCTCGTTGGACGTCGCTCCGATCAGGTTGCCATGTCCGCGCGCCTGTAGGGCACGCCAGAGCGCGGAACCGGCCAGTCCACGGTGGCCGGCGACATAGATTGACGCCGACTCGTCCAGCATCGGTGGAGTGTCTGCGGGCATGTCGCCCACGATACAGTCTTCGGCTACAGATCGTGTGCGATCCACTGCATAGCGTGGTAGTTGATGAGGATGCCGGTGGCGGGTGGGCTCGCGCTTCCCACCTGAACCCTTCTGTCAAATATGCCTACGTGTAGTTAAACGATCACGCTAAGGTACGACGCGACAGCCCCAGACAGAGCTCATCGGGAACGCCGACGTCGCAACGACTGCGTGACCCGAGTTCGCCACGACCGCCTGCGCTGCGGGAAGAGGACATGAAGCGAGCACTCATCACCGGTGTCACCGGCCAGGACGGTTCCTACCTTGCCGAACTGTTGCTGCAGAAGGGCTACGAGGTCCACGGCGTGATCCGGCGGTCCTCGCAGTTCAACACCGCGCGGATCGACCACCTGTACCAGGACCCGCACGAGCCGGACGCCCGGTTCTTCCTGCACTACGGGGACCTGACCGACGGGACCCGGCTGGTCACCTTGCTGGGCAAGGTTCAGCCGGACGAGGTCTACAACCTCGCCGCCCAGTCACACGTGCGGGTGTCCTTCGACGAGCCCGAGTTCACCGGCGTGACCACGGGCGTCGGATCCACCCGGCTGCTCGAGGCGATCAGGATGATCGGTCTCGCCTGCCGCTACTACCAGGCGAGCAGTTCGGAGATGTTCGGGGCGACCGCGCCCCCGCAGAACGAGGACACGCCGTTCTGGCCCCGCAGCCCCTACGGTGCCGCGAAGGTCTACGCCTATTGGATGACCCGCAACTATCGCGAGGCGTACGGCATGTTCGCGGTCAACGGCATCTTGTTCAACCACGAGAGTCCGCGCCGTGGAGAGACATTCGTGACCCGCAAGATAAGTATGGGAGTCGCGAACATCGTCGCCGGCAAGCAGGAGCACCTGTACATGGGCAATCTCGACGCCGTGCGGGACTGGGGATACGCCAAGGAGTACGTCGAGGCCATGTGGCTGATGCTCCAGCATGACCAGCCTTCCGACTATGTGGTGGCTACGGGAACTGCCTATACGGTCCGGGACTTCCTCCGGTTCGCTTTCGAGCACGTGGGCCTGGACTGGGAGCGGCACGTCCGGTTCGACGAGCGATACCTGCGCCCGAGCGAGGTGGACTCGCTGATCGGTGACGGCTCGCGGGCCCGCTCGATCCTCGGCTGGAAGCCGAGCACGCTCACTCCCGAACTGGCGCGCCTTATGGTCGATCACGACGTCCGCCGGCTGGTGACCTCCGTGCCGACGACGCCGGGCGCCGTGGACTTGCGCGGCAGCGGGCATCTCGACGCGAGGCACCTGGATGCCAGACACCCAGACACTGGACGCCGGGCCGTTGATCGTACGCCGTGACCTAGCACCCGGTCAGAAGGACGCACGTCCGGCGGGACTCACCGGAGCGCCCGCCGATCCGACCGTGATCGAGCCCGACCACCGCGGGCACCGGCTCCGTTACGTGGCAACTGTCCTCCGCGAAAGCCTGGACGCCGGGCAGTCGCCACGGCTCGTCCTCGGCGCCCGTGCGTTGGACTCACCCGAGTACCGAACGTTTCTCGTCGCGACTGGTTTGAGCGAGTTGGTGCCTATCGAGCACGTCGCGCCGGGCCGCTCGATCGCGGACATGGTTCGTAGCTGTGGCGCCGATCGGCGGGTGTTGCTGCTGGACGGCGATCGCTATCTGCTACGGCTCGTCCTGTGCGGCGTCCGCCGCCCGCTGACCCTGCTGCTGATGCGATCGGCCGGTTCCGGCATCCGAGGCACGCTGGCGGCTGCCTTGAAGGCCCTGCTGAGCCTTGTCGTGATTGGCCGTGGCGGCCGGGTGCTGCGGCTGTCCGGGCGGCGTGACGGGCGGGACGGAAGCGTCTTGCTCCGCTGGCTGCCGGCGGCGCTCGACCCGCCACCTCTGGTCAGCCGCGAGGATACGGACGTCCTAGCGGGCATCCGCCGGCCGTACTTCCTGGTCGCAGGGCGGTTGGACGAGCGCAAGAGCGTCGTCGAGCTGCTGCGCTGGTCAAGGGACACGCAACTGGATCGCCCACCTGCGCTCGTCCTGGCCGGTCGGCTGGAGACGGCCATGCAGGCCGAGGCTGTGAGTCTGGCGTCGCAGACCGACCGTGCCCAGGTGATAGACAAGTTCCTGTCCGACGAGGAGCTCGCTGCCCTGTATGCGCACTGCGCCGCCGTGGTCTGCCTGTACCGCAATGAGGGACCGAGCGGGGCGGTGGCGTACGCACGCCGGTACGGCAAGCCCGTGCTGTCCTGGGGCAACGCGCAGGTGGCGGCCCAGGCCGACGAGGCCGGTCTGCTGTTACCGGTAGCCGGTACAGAAGTCGCCCACATTGATGCGGCCTGTCGCTTGCTAGATAGGTTCGACAGGTCTCCTGATGGGCCTGTCCGCTACTCGACCTCTCGATCGGATGGATCCTTCGCGAAACAGGTGTTGGCCCAGCGAAAAACCGGATTTGGTCTGCCTTGAGCAAGCTCATGGGCACCGTCTCCCGTGATTCTGTGGCGGCAAACTGGAGGTGGGGGATAGCGTCCTACGCGCTTACGTTTGTCATCGGGCTCGCACAGTTGTGCTCGGCTGCCTTCTTCGCTCTCGCTGCGAGAGGACTGGGCCCGACAGTTCTCGGGGGCCAATTAACTCTCTTAAGTCTGGTCATAGCCACCGTCAGCATCATGGAGTTCGGATGCAACGCGCGTGCTGTTCGCCGGATCGCACAGCAGGAGACCAGCAATGAGGTAGTCAGCGGCGAGATGTTTGGAAAGACACTGCTGACCGCCTTGGGGCTCTCCCTCGTCGCGGTTGGAGCGGCTTTCGTGGTGAAGACTTCGCTCAACGTTGCCGTGCTGGCCATAGCCTATGGTGCACTGTTGCAGCAGACCCAATCCTCGCAATCACAGCTACGAGCCAACGGGCGGTTACGCCTATCGGTGCTGACTGTCCTGGTTGACAAAGCCTTGGCTCTGAGCGTGCTGCTTGTATCCCTTGCGTTGGGCACGTTGGCACCGGCCAAACTATGGCTGGCATTGATTTGCGGTGTCATGGTGTCTTCAGGGCTCGGGTTCCGTGGTCTGCGATTGGTGTTCTCAGACCTTCGAATGCGAAACCCCTACGCTCAAGGCGTCGCCTTCGGCGTTGCTTCTACGGCGACCGGCCTACAGCCGCTGGATGTCGCTATAACCGGACTCGTGGGGGGCCCCCACCTCGCAGGTATCTACGGTGCGGTGAGCCGGTGGACAGCACCTCTGATGCTCCTGCCGATCACGATCGGACAGAACGAGGCGCCGCGCATAGCTGGCGCCGCCGATAACCGGGCGGCGTGGCGGTTTGTGAGACGAGGAGCCATCCTCATTGCACCGAGCGTGATCGCGTCGCTGGTCATTGTGGTTTTCGCCCGCCGTGTTGTAGCTATCATGCTGGGTCCCGAGTATGCCACCGCAACTGACCCTTTCCGGATACTCGTCATGTCAGTTGTTCTCGGCGGCTTCGGGCAGCTGCTCGTCAGCTACCTGCAAGGCAGACATCAGGAACGTGCCGCAGCTGCCATTCTCCTGTCAGTGGTGGTGGTTCAGATGCTGCTCATGGCTCTTGCTTCGGTCGAGGGATCCGCGGTCGCGGTATCGGGATGCGTCGCCTTGGCTCAAGGCTCGATGTCGATAGGTATGTACGTTGTAAGCAGGCGTACGATCCGGTCCGACGATCCGGCTCTGCCTCACAACAAGATTTCGGAGCCGATGTGTTGAAACAAGAAATCATGTTCGAGCAGGCGACTAGCCATTTTGCGGAGTCGCCATCAGATGTAGCAATTGCTTTCTCTCGAACTGGGATGTTTGAACAGGAACGCACTCCTTCTCGTGGTCTAGCGTTGATATTTGTGGCCGCGCTGTTTTGCATGCCTCCTTCGGCCATGAGCGAACACGGGTGGTTCTCCCGATTGGGCCTTGGACTGATGTTGGCCGCGATGACACTATTGCTTTTCCGGAGAGCGGTTCGAGCTAGATCTCGCCAAGCCCGGCCATCAGCGTTCCTGATCGGCGTGGGTCTACTTCAGATATGGATCTGGATACAATTGATCGTGGTGGGAAGTCCCTCTGAGATTCCCATCATCTATGCAGCCCTCGCGACTCTGGCGACATGCATGATTTCACTCCGAGTCACTGCTGATCTACCTCTCACGGCGCTCACTGGCCGTTATGTAATAATCCTGATGTCGATCTCAGGATTCTCTGGTGCTATCACGTGGGGCCTCCTACTCGCAGGAGTCTCCCCCGCTCAGATCACTGTCGCGACGATCAAAATCTATAAATCCTGGAGTGGGGCACCTCAGAACGAGATTCTTTTCCCCTTGACTGTGACCGCCGGCAACTTGCAATGGTTCGGCGACTTGCTTCCCAGGTCGGCCGGCTGGTTTCGTGAACCGGGTATCGCCCAACTCTTTTACGTTCTAGCCATATTGTTGAGCCGGAAGCTGCGGATGGGCCGAATTTGGATGACTGGCTTGCTGCTAGGGGTGATCACCTCGGGTAGCAGTGTCGCCGTCGTAAGTCTGCTTACGGCGATAGCAATCGTCTTACTCGGATCCGGATCGAGACCTCGGACCGCGTTGCGAGACATGGGAAGGGCTCTGTCTGCCGCCGGGCTACTGGGCGCCGCCGTAGTGGCACTCTTCTTCCTGCCAAGCATTGGAGTCACGGAAAAGGCAACGCAAAGCGGGTCAGTGGACGAGCGTCGGACTGCGGCTATCGCCGGTCTGCGACTTGCCGCTCACCACATCGGCGGAGTCGGGCTGGGTAACGGAGGTTCAGGCACCAGCGGCATCAATATCCTTGCGCTGTGCGGGCAACTCGGTCTTCTCGGAACTCTTCTTCTGATCTTCACCTATCTGACACTCGGCTTCGGAAGGTCCAGCGACGCATACGCCCGAGCGGCCAGCATCGTTGTACTCATTACTGGTCTGGCAGCTCAGCCACTGGTGAACATGCCGACGCTGTACGCGATGCTGTTGCTGGTTGCTGGCCTACCGGCTGCCAAGGACTGGCGACTGGGGCGAGATGACGCGGTGCCGACGATCGACCCCAAACGGCTGAGTCAAGTTGTCACGGCAGACCTGCGTAAGCCCGGCAGGTGAATCCACAGGTCGAGAACGTATTGCAAGACCGATACGTGGGCTCAGCGATAGGACGTCGACCTGAGAACCTGCATGTGTTGTTCTTGCTCCCGTTGGTCCGCAAACCGCATGCCGACCACGCGAGCCGGGCAGCCCACCACGATCGAGAAGGCGGGCACGTCGCGGGTCACCACGGAAGCGGCACCGACGATGGCGCCGTCGCCGATGCTCACCCCGGACAGGACGGTGCTGTGTCCGCCGATCCACACGTCGCTACCGATGGAAACCCGATCCGAGGGCCGTCCCGGCCGGTCACCCACCCAGGTGGAGTCGACGACCGCGCGGCCGACCTCGTCGATCGCGTGATCATGACGACCACAGATCTGCACAGACATCCCGATCAGTGTGTGATCGCCAATCCGCCCGTCCACCTGGATCGTCGTTCGCGGTCCGATCGACACATGGTCACCGATCGTCAGCCCGTGCGGAGAGCTGATCACCACGGACCGTCCGACCCGGAATTCGGCCCCTACGGAAACGTTCTCGTTGACGGCGAGGCGGCGGAGCAGGCGCCGGACGAGTGATCGCGCCGACCGGGGCATCCCTGAGCGGGCGGAAGGGGCGTCACCGGGCATCCGCTGGCCACCCCTTGCCGTCGAGTGATTGAGGCGTACCTCGGAAAGCCGAGACGAGCCCGGCCGCCATTGACTCGGCGGAGTAGCTGACCGCCACGGCCCGTGACCACCTCACTGCGTCCGAGTGGGTCCACGAACCGGACAGCTCGCGCAGCGCCGTCGCCAGCCCCTCCGGCGAATCGCTCGGAAAGTAATGCACGGCGCCCGAACGCTGCAGCTCGATCTCGGGCGAGTGAGGTTCGGCATCCGCCACCGCCACCGGCACGCCGAAGCCGATGCTCTGCGTCAGGCCCAGACCCGCGTATCCGGGGGATGCGCTGCAGAAGGCCTGGGCATAGAGGTCCGCGAGCCGGATGACATCGTAGATTCGGCCGGCGAAACGGCAGCTGGCGCCGAGGTTCAGCTCCTCCGCGAGCCGACGGAGCCGGTCGTGGTCGCTGCCGTGCCCGACCAGGACCAACTCGGTGCCGTGTTCGGCCAGCCGGGAGCGGCCGAAAGCGCGGATCAGGAGGTCGACTTTCTTGGCCGGTTCCAGCCGACCGACGTAAACGACCGCATTCCGGTCGGCGCCGCTGGACACATGGATGTCCTTCTGACGGTAGACAGCGTTGGGCGCGACCCAGACGGGACGGTTCGGGACCTCAGCCCGCGCCGCTACGACGCTGTCGTAGCCGTACAGCACCGTCCCGCTCGCCAGCCGTCGCATAGCGATCCGTAGCCCGGCCGTGCGGCTGGCTGCTCCTCGCTGGGGGTGCAGGTGTCCCCACACCAGGGTCCGGCGGCGGGTCAGTCGTCTGGCTGCCAGCAATACCCATGCGGTGAGGCTGCGCGGGTTGAGGTCCAGCACGGCGGTCCCAGCACGCAACACCCTCAACCAGCTGCCGGCCTGCACCAGCAGCCGGCCGCGGGCCCAGCGCAGGTTTCGCACCGGGTGGTACAGCTCCGGGGCCACACCAGTCCGCACGCTCGGATCGAGATGTGCCGCACCGCTGAAGATCTCGAGATCAGATCCGAGTTCCCGCCGGAGCAGCTCGAGGCATGCAGCTCGATAAGCCGGCAATACCGCGGTGTAGAGGACGAATCGCGCACTGCTGCGGTGCTTCACGAGCCGGTCTCCACTCGCGAGCCGGTCTCGGGCGGGAGAGTCAGTTCTTGGCGCTTAACGCCGATCTGCCAGAAGTAGAAGGCGTGAGCCATCGCGTAGTGCAGCCCGGCGCGACCGTCCAGGAATCCCAGTCTGCCCAGGTAGGAGTACAGGAAGAAGGCCAGCGGCTTCAGCGGTAGGGCCGCGTAACGCGCACCCTGGCGGGAGCGCGCGTGGCGAACCTCGTCGCGGGCATCGCCATGTGCGAGAAGCCACGCCTCCCAGTCGCTGTAGCGGTTGTGCCGGGCGAAGTAGTCGTACAGCGGGTCGCGGTCGCGGTGCTCCAGCCGCCCGGACAGATTCCCTATGGTGCCGTCCACCACGGGCTGGTAGTGGCCCTCGACCTCCCACATCGTGGCCACCCCAAGGTCGTCGACATGCGGCCAGGTAAGCCGGTCGTGTCGGGCCAGGACGCGCTTGCTGACGCGGTGGCCGTGCCGCAGCTTGCGCCCGAGGAACCAGTAGTCAAGTTCGACGTCGTACGCGGCGTGTGACGGCACCGGGCCGGACAGCAGCCGCCGCAGCTCGGCGGCCAGCGCCGGGGTGACGAGTTCGTCGGCATCGAGGTACAGCACCCAGGCGTTCGCGAACGGCAGGTTCAGCAGGCACCACTCCTTTTTCTTGGGGTACCCCCCGTCCCAACTGAACTCGACCACAGTCGCACCGAGTTGCTCGGCGATCTTGGCAGTGTCATCCGTGCTGTGGCTGTCCACCACGAAGACCTGCGAGAAGTCCGCGACGCTGGCCAGCGTGTGAGCAAGAACCCGCTCCTCGTTCTTGGTCATGATGATCACGGAGACGGGTATGGTCACCGACTCACCTCGTCGTGGCGGGG
>CALMAR010000430.1 GCA_937859855.1 uncultured Kineosporia sp. | reverse complement strand
CGTCGGGCGCGGCCGCAGGCCGGCGCCCGGCAGGTGACGATCGGGCGGGGCGGGGCGGTGGGGGGGCCGGCTGAGCACACGTTCGCCTCACTGGTCGGCCTGGAACTGCGGCCCCGGCGGCTGCGCGAGGCGGCTGCGGTCTGGTCGCAGCTGACCCAGGGCCGGGGGGTCAGCGGGCGGGACGCGCTGTGGGAGCACCCGGACATCGTGCCGGGCGAGGCCGCCTTCGCCGATCCAGCCGGCTTCGCCCACCCGGCCGATACCGGTGACGTGATGGACGCCGAGATCGCCCGGCTGATCGAGGGCGAGGACAAGCCGGATCAGCCCGGTTCTCAGCCCGAGTGAGCACCCCCTCCTGGTCACCGGCTCCGGAGCTGGTGGAGGACGCCGCTCGTGCCATCGGCGCCGCCCGCTGCCCCGACCCGGTGTCCCGGTTCGAGCAGCTGGCCTGGGCTGCCCTGCTCGCCCAGACCGGCCCTGAGCTGCTTACTCGTCAGCATGCGCCGATGCACCTGACCGCCTCGGCCGCTGTACTCGATCCGTCCGGCGGGCAGACCTGCCTGGTGCTGCACCACAAGCTGGGCGTATGGGTGCAGCCGGGCGGCCACCTGGAGGCCGGGGATCGGTCTATGGCCGTGGCGGCCGGGCGCGAGGCCGAGGAGGAGACCGGGCTGACCGGCTTGGTGCTACCGGTGCCGGTGCAGTTGTCCCGGCATGTGGCTCCCTGTCAGCCCGGGGTGGTGGACTGGCACCTCGACGTCCAGTTCCTGCTGATCACGCAGCTCAGCTCGCCCCGGCCCAGCGATGAGACTCCGGCCGTGCGCTGGTGGCCGGTCGATGCTCTGCCGGGTGACATGGCTCCCGGTGTGACCGGCCTGATCGGCAGTGCTCGCCGTCAACTGGGATCCGGCTGATCCGGCTGATCCGGCTGATCCGGGAGCCCCCGGATCGCGGCCACTCCTTCGAGGAAGCCCCGGGCCCGCTCCGTGCGCGGGTACGACTGCAGCAGGGACCAGAACCGTTCGCCGTGCCCGGGCTGAATCAGATGGGCCAGCTCGTGCAGCAGCACGTAGTCGATCACCCAGGACGGCAGGCCCAGCAGCCGGGTGCTGAGCCGGATGCTGCGATCGGCCGGCGTACAGGAACCCCAGCGCGTGTTTTGGTTGGTCACCCAGGCGACGCTGACCGGCTGGGCGAGGCCCCCGAGATAGCGCTGCGACAACCGGCGAGCCTGCTCCATCAGTTGCTCGTCACCAGGTCTGCGCCGCCGGTCCTGGGCGGCCAGGCGGGCCAGCATCCGATCCACCCATTCGCGCTCCTGGGACCGGCTGAAGCGGGCCGGGATCAGGACGACGGTGCGGGTGCCCTCGCGGTAGGCCGTCACCGTGCGCCGGCGTCTGGGGCTTCGCCGGATCTCCACCTCAGCCGATGCGGCAGCGGCTTTGTCACCGTCCGGCTCAGAGCTGAGGTCAGGCACATCCGAACGCTACCCGGCCCGGACGCCGGGCGACCCGCAGCGAAATTGTCGTGCACAGGCTGGGAGCTGAGATCGCGCAGCTCAGAGCCGGTGTTCGAGGCGTCCGACCGGCGCTCGTGCACCGGTCGTCCACCGGCTGAGCCTGACCGTCCACAGGAGCCAGGGATGCCGTCCCCACGGCGTCCACAGCGCCGTCCACAGGGCACGAAATTCGCCGGCGGGAATCGGTTGACGCTGCGGTCAGCAGGCTCCTACCGTCATCGGCGAGGCCCTGGGCCGGAGTCAGCTGCGCTGGGGAAGGCGCAGCTAGTCACCGGCCCGGGCCTCAATCTGTTGGGCCGCCTCCCTCTCCATGATCAGCGGGCCAGCCCGGGATTGGCAGCAAGTGCCTCACTTTGCTGGGCTGAGCCGCTGATCATGGAAGGGAGCGCGCAAGGAGGCCGCACGAAGCGTGCAGCGGGGGCTGGGCGACGCGCCGAGCCGGGATGCGCACGAGCACGATCGCCGGGCTGGGCTAGGCTCGGCCACTGATCGGGCTCCGCCACACCAGCTAGACCACGGTTGCATCAGGAGCGGGGGCCCGTGCTGAGCGCGATGCGCCCGCTGCCTCCCGTCCCGGGATGCCGGGCCCACACACGAGCGATGACAGGAGCAACGATGTCCGACACGTACAGCGGCGAGTTCTACTGCGTGAAGTGCAAGGAGAAGCGCCAGGCCGAGGGCACCATCGTCGAGACCAATGGCCGCCGGATGGCCAAGGGCAAGTGCCCGGTCTGCGGGACGAACCTGAACCGGATCCTCGGCAAGGCCTGAGCCGGAGCCCCACCCGTCGCAGCGGTTGTCCACAGCCTGTGGGCAACCGCTGCAGCATGTCGGCGGCCCGTGCCATCGTTTCCCTAGAAGCTCCGGGGGCTCCGGGAGCAGAGGGGGATCGCCATGTACTTGCAGTTCAAGCCGGGCCTGCGGACCATCTGGCGGGCGGCGGGCACCGTCCAGATCGGCCTGTCCGCGCAGCGCGGCACCATCCTGGACGGGCTGATCGCCGCCGACTCCCGGCTGATCGAACAATTGCGCTCCGGCTTCGACACCGCCACGCTCGATCGGCTGCCGCCCAGCCGCAAGGCCAGGAACAAGCGGCTGATCCAGTTGCTGGACGACGCTGGTGTCTTGCTCAACCACCCTCGTTCACCCGGCCATGGGCGTGACCTCGCCGGAGCCGACCGGATGGAGCCGGATGCGGCACTGTGGTCGCTGATCCATCCGCAGTCCGGTGACGGCTGGCCGATTCTGCGCCAGCGCCGGCGGCAACGGATCGTGATCGCCGGAGCAACCCGTCTCGGCGTCACCTTGGCCGCGACCCTGGCGGCGGCTGGTGTGGGCCAGATCAGTGTCCTGGACGCCGGGCGAACTGGTCCGGGTGATCTCACTCCGGCCGGAGCGGGCCGATCGGACGTTGGCCGGTTACGGCAGGACGTCGCCGCCGACGCGGTGGCTCGCGCGGGAGGACGCGCGATACCAGCACCCGAGGATGGAGCGTTGCTCTCAGGTCCAGCCCCTGATCTGGTGATGCTGATCGGTGCCGGGGCAGCCGACGCGTCCACCGCCGACGACCTGATGGGCCACGACATCCCGCACCTGTCCGTGCTGAGCCAGGAGGACGACGTCGTGGTCGGGCCCTTGGTCCGTCCTGGCCTTGGACCCTGCTTGCGCTGTCTGGATCTGCACCGATGTGACCGGGATCCGGCTTGGCCCTCGATCCTGGCTCAGCTGATCGGCCGCCCAGCCGCCACCAGCCCGGGTGAGGAGTCGGTGCTGGCCGTGCGGGGGGCCGGGCTGGCGGCGATGCAGGCGCTGGCATACCTCGACGGCGTTCGCGAACCGGCCTCCGCCGGGGCGACTCTGGAGATCGTGCTGCCGGACGGGCTGGTCGCCCGCCGTCCCTGGACCATGCATCCTCGCTGCGGCTGCCGCTGGCCACCGTCGCGGCCTGCCGCGGCCACGGAGCCTGGGGTCGCCACGGATGCCGGGTACAACCCGGGCAATCCGGTCCGACAGCCGGGTGCAGGTCAGCCGCTGGTTCTGGGTGACCGGCGGATCCGGGCACCTGGCGGCCCCTCCAGCGTTCGGGCAGCGGCAAATAGCGAGACAATGACGAAGTGACTGACCTCCCCCGGCGCGCCGTGACCCGGACCGCCAAGCTCGCGGCGCTGCCGCTCGGTTTCGCTGGCCGGACCGCGCTGGGGCTGGGCAAGCGCCTGGGCGGTAAGCCCGCCGAAATGGTCGCCGCCGAACTGCAGGCCCGCACTGCCGAGCAGATGTTCCGGGTGCTGGGCGAACTCAAGGGCGGCGCGATGAAGTTCGGCCAGGCCATGAGCATCTTCGAGGCTGCTCTGCCGGAGGAGATCGCCGGGCCCTATCGGGCAACGCTGACCAAACTGCAGGACTCCGCTCCCCCGCTGCCCAGTGCCACGGTGCATCGGGTACTGGCCGAGGAACTCGGGGTCCGCTGGCGCCGCAAGTTCCTCGAGTTCGACGACCAGCCAGCGGCCGCGGCGTCGATCGGGCAGGTGCACAAGGCCGTCTGGAAGGACGGCCGGCCGGTCGCGGTCAAGATCCAATATCCGGGCGCCGCCGAAGCCCTGGTGTCGGACCTGAACCAGGTCAGCCGGGTCGGCCGGGTGGCGGCGGGATGGATCCCGGGCCTGGACATCAAGCCGATCCTGGCCGAACTCAAGGCGCGGATGGTGGAAGAACTCGACTACAGCATGGAGGCGCGCAGCCAGAGCCAGTTCGCCAAAGCCTTCCAGGACGACGAGGTGTTCCTGATCCCGCAGATCGTCGCCTCCAGTCCGCGGGTACTGGTCAGCGAATGGGTGGACGGTGTTCCACTGTCGGCTCTGATCGCGTCCGGTAGCCGGGCCGAGCGTGATCTCGCCGCCCGGCGCTACCTCGAATTCTTGATGGCCAGCCCGGCCCGGGCCGGGCTGCTGCACGCGGACCCGCATCCGGGCAATTACCGGCTGACCGCCGACGGCCGGTTCGGCATCCTCGACTTCGGTGCGGTGAAACGGCTTCCGCACGGCATGCCTCCGGCGATCGGGCAACTGCTGGCGCTGGCTCTGCAGGGACAAGGGGAAGAGGTGGTGGCCGGCCTGCGGGCCGAGGGATTCATCAAGCCATCGATCAGCATTGACGGCGCCTCTCTGCTGACTTATCTGTCCCCGTTCCTGGAGCCCGCCCGGCACCCGGTCTGGCGATTCGAGCGGGCCTGGCTGCGGCAACTCTTCCAGCACGTCAACGATCCCCGCCGCCCGGAGTGGACGATGGGCCTGAAGCTGAACCTTCCCCCGGAGTACCTGCTGATCCATCGGGTGTGGCTGGGGGGAATCGCCGTGATGTGCCAGATCGACGGCGAAGTGCCGGTGCGGGAAGTCCTCGAGCAGTGGCTGCCCGGATTCGGCTCCACTGCCGCAGCCCAGCCCTGAACCCCGCCCCGCGCGCTAGTATTGGGCTTCTGACCTGCAACTATGCGCCGCTGAACCGACGGTGCGATGACGAGCAGGTTTCGCCCGAGCTGGTGAATTTTCACCCGCACGTGATCTGGCCCGCGTAGCCTGGAGGCATGCCGAGTCCAGCAGGGCAAAGCCTGCGTCCCGCTCAGCTCAACGGTCTGGCGCACATTCCGGCCCAGGCGGTGGCCTCCACCCGCTGCCGGAGATGCGCAATGGCTGCGCCGTCTGGATTGGCCCGCGTTCACGGAGTCTGGTCGGTGATCGACGGCTCCCCTTCCTGGGAATGTGAACATTGTGCCCGGGAGAACCTTTTCGAGATCGAGACCGGGATTCCGGCCCGTTGAACGGCCGGGCCGCTCAGACGCCCAGGTAGACCAGACCCGGTCCCTCGTCCCGGTAGCTCACGCCAAGCTCGGCGCACACCTGGGCCAGCGCGGGGGCCCAGCTGCCGGTGATCATGACGTCGGCGGCCTCGAAACCGTGATCGGCAGTGAGCAGGAACGCGACGTCGTCCAGCACACCCAGCCCGCGCAGGTGTCCCAGCAGGACCCCCAGCCTGCGATCGGCCTCGATCAGACTGGCCCGGGCGATCACTGATCTGGGGCCACCAGCATGGTGCCCAGCGTCGGTGATGCAGTTGTTCCACCAGGTCAGGGCCGGGGCGTGGGCGGCGTCCGGCCACAGCTGGAGCATCTGGGCCAGCCCGGCGTCGTCGACCCGGGTGCACCACCGGTAGTAGCCGTCAGCCAGATGCTCCGGATCGGTCAGGAACGGGCTCTGCTCAGCAGCCGGGAGCAGGTGCTGCAGCTCGTCCGCGCCCCCCGCCTCATGGTGTTCAGACCGGCGCTCCCGGATCAGCTGCATGGTCGAGTAGCTCGCCCCCCGGTCGATCGGCTCGTTCACGCACCCGGTCCGGGCGCCGGGGCGCTCGGCGGCCAAGATCTCGAACACCGTGCGGACCGGCGGGCGCAGCCATTCCGCACTGCGGTGCCACGTGCTCTCATCGTTGGCCAGCACCGTCTGAGCGAGTTTCCGGTCGTAGAAGACGTTGCCGAGAATGCCGTGCCGGCCCGGGCCCAAGCCGGTCAGTGCACAGGTGTGATTGCACAAGGTGACGCTGGGGAACTCGGCCACCGCACCACCGATCAGAGCCATCCCCTGCTCCAGAAGCGATGCCACGTGCGGCAGTTGGCCGTCCTGCGCCAGCTGCAGCAGATCCGAGCAGTGGGCGCCGTCCCAGAGCAATCCGATCACGAACCGGGCTCCGGGCTGGACCAGATCGGTGCGGGCGCGGCCGTCCAGTGGTTTGCCGAGGGCATCCAGCTGAGCGCTGGCCGGCACTCCGGCCAGGTGCAGCAGGGTCGGTCCGATGTCGATGGTCCGGGCGCTGCCGTGGATCAGCCCGCGGCGGGTCACCCCAGCACCGGACAGCACGAACGGCGCCCGGGACTGGATCACGTCCAGCGAGCCGTGCTCGCCCCGATGGCCGCCCTGGCCGGGGAAATAGTGCCGGGGAGTGTGCACGATCACCAGGTCAGGGCTGCGCTCGGGATCGGCGAAGAACGAAGCCAGCCGGCGCGCCGGATCGGGGTAGGAGTTGAGACGACTGGACGGCGAAGGATCGGCCAGCTCCAGCTGGTAGGGCAGGAAGGCGAGCGGATCGGTCCTGGCCACCGGATCGTGCCCGGCCAGCACAGTGTGCTGTTCAGCGTCACCGGGCCCCGGGCTCGGACGAAGCAGCACTGACCCCTCGTGATTGGCGACCACAATGGCGATCCCGGGGCCGCCGGCGCCCGGTTCGGGGTAGGCGACCAGGTCGATGATGCTGGCCAGATCCGGCTGGGTCAGCCGATCGGCGACGGCCTGCACGATCTGCCGCGGGGTGCTCATGCGCTCAAACATAAGGAGTGGGCCGGGCCCCCACCCAACCCCCGGGCCGCCCCCGACGCGCGATCCCCGCCCCCCCCCCGGCGAGCGTCTCCGAAGCCGTGCGCCGCACGCGCGCCACGGCCGACGCGGAAGCCGGCGTGTCGACGGTGTTGAAGACGCGCCTGGACCGCTTCACGTCCTTCAAGCCCACGTGGGCGCAGATCCAACA
>CALMAR010000429.1:454-18772 GCA_937859855.1 uncultured Kineosporia sp. | reverse complement strand
GGGCGGCCGACCCGACCGAGCGAGCGGTCGACGAGGGTCAGCACGACGAGCGCGGCGGCGATGACGACGAGGAGCGCCGCCAGGTCGTGCAGGCCGGCGGTGCCGGCGCCGTGGCGGAACACGACCGCGTTCGCGGCGGAGGCGATGATCGCACCCAGGTAGAAGAAGGTGCGCAACAGGCCGGCCGAGGAACCGATGCGCGCCGGGTCGGCCTGCTGGTACAGGGCGTTCTGGTTCGCGAGGCTATTCAGGCCCTGCGGGACCCCGAACAGCGCCGCCAGGCCGACCAGGAGCAGCACGCGGCTACCGGCGCCGAGCGTCAGGAGCAGCACGGCCGCCGTCAGCTGCACGACGCCCCCGACGAGCAGCTTCGCGCGCACCTCCGGCCGCCGCCCCGTCAACGTGGAGACCACGATCCCGACCGCGAACGTCGGCAGCAGGATCAGCCCCGAAGCGGCCGGCGCGAGCGCCCGCCCATCCTCCAGCCACTGCGTGTAGCCGTACAGGTAGGCGTAGCTGACGGTCGCGGCGAGCAGGCTGCGCCCGTACGTCGCCACGAGCGGCAGGTTTCCGGCCAGCACCCGCAGGTCGATGAACGGCGTCCGGGCGCGCAGCTCGCGCCACGCAAAGCCGGCGCCCATCAGCAGGGCGACCGCCACGAGCCACCACCTGGACGGGCGAGGCGCCGTGAGAAACAGCAGCAGGCTGACGAGCGCGACGACGAAGAGGGCCGTGCCCGCCATATCGAGCCGGGCCGCGAGGGAGCGCCCGTCGCCCGGGGAGGCGGGCGTGCGCGGCAGGCGGCGGGCGCCGAGGACCAGGCAGGCCACCGCGAGCGGCACGTTGATGACCATGGTTGCCCGCCAGCCGCCGAGGCCAATCAGCGCGCCGCCGATCGGCGGGCCCAGTACGGCGATCGTCTGCGTGGAGATCGCGAGCAGGGTCAGGATCCCGGCGGGGCTGCTTTGACCGGTCCTCTTCGCCTCATTGCGAATGAGGGTCATCGAGGCCGGGTACCCGGCGCACGTGCCGAGCCCGAGCAGCACGCGGGCGCCGATCAGCACGCCGACCGACGGCGCAACCGTGCCGAGGAGGCCGGCGACGCCCACCAGCGCCGTGCCGGCCAGGTACGGCCCGCGCGGCCCGTAAGCGTCTACGAGGCGGCCCACCAGCGGCTGGCCGACCGCCGTCGTGAGGTACAGGGCGGTGACCAGCCACACCGTCACACCCGGGCGGGCATGTAGGTCACGACCGATCGGGATCAGAGCCACCGCGATGATGGAGGAGTTGATCGGGTTCAGGATCGACCCGAGGACCATGGGCGGCACTAGCCGCCGGTCGAAGCCATCCGGGTTCCCCAGCCGGGCGCGCAGCTGGCCGATCGCGGCCGTCACACGCTGGCCAGCCGATCCAGCAGGGCGGCCGCCTTCAGCAGCGCATCCCGTTCCGCCGCCGTCAGCCGCTCGTCCACCGCCTGGGCGAGCCAGGCGTGAAGCGCCCGACGGTGGCTGCCCGCCCGGTCCGCGCCCAGGTCGGTGACCGCGAGCAGCCGCCGGCGCCCGTCCTCGGGGTCGGGGCGCCGCTGCACGAGGCCCCGGTCCAGCAGCGCCTCGACTGTCGCCGCCATCGACTGCGGCCGCACCCGCTCGCGCACCGCCAGCTCACTGACGGTCCGCGCCTCGCCCTTCGCGATGCGGTCGAGCGCGGAGGTCGCCGAGGGCGACAGGTCGTCGACCGTCGCGACCTCCCGCAACCGGCGGCGCAGCCGGCCGACGGCGACGACGAGCGCGGCCGCGACCTCGACGGCGGGAGGAGCGGTGGTCCCGGGCACGCCTGCGATAATACGCAGGAGAACCTGTGCAGGCTAGACTGACGATCTGCAGGGTCTCTTGTAGGCATACGACCGAAACTTGCTGCCGTGGCCGCCCGGACGTGGATGTCGAGACTCGTGCTGCGCGGGCCCAACCCACCAACAGTGCTCACGTTCACCGAGTGTCGGTACCGGAGTCCGCGCCCGCAGATGCCGCTGGTCGTTGGCCGTTGGCCTGGCTGTCCCCTCGGTGCCGGGCGTCATCCCACTGGTTGGTTTGGCGGTGGGCCGGTTGCTGGGCGGGTCTGTTCGGCGACTTCGCGAAGCGCCGCTGCAGCGGCCGCTGCGGAGTCCGTCGCCTGCAGCCGGTGCTGGATGGAGGCTGCGGCGAACCGGTGCGGACCAGGGCCGGTCAGTTCTTCGATCGCGGACCGGAGCGCCGCGACGGACGCCCTGCGCGGCAGCATCCGGCCGGCGCCAGCGTCGGTGACCAGCGCTCCGACCACCGGCTGGTCGGTGAAGTCGAAGCTGGGGATCACCAGCACGGGAACACCGTGCGCGAGCGCCCGCATTGTCGTCCCGTGGCCGCCGTGGCCGACCAGCAGGTCCACGGTGGGCAGCAGGGCGTCGTGGTCTGCGAGCCGGACCACCTCGGCGTTCGGCGGCGCCGGCAGCGTGGCAGGGTCCATAGACCGGCCCACCGTGACCACCGCGTCGATGTCGAGCCGACCGACGGCGTCCAGCAGCTTCCGCATGGTCGGCTCCTGGCCGGGGAACCAGTTGGTGCTCAAGCTGACCAGGATTCGGGGGCGGGTCCTGGTGAGGGACGAGGAGGCCGGCGGGGCTGCACTCGCCACGGTGCGCGGGATCACCGGTCCGACGAACCGCAGGTCCGGCCACGGCCGCGGATCTCGCTCGGAAGCCAGGTCCAGGCCGGGGAGGACGGTGGCCAGGGTCGCCGTAGCCGTGCCCCAGGTACGGCCCATGCGGAAACCGCGCAGGGCGGCGGCTGCTCCGACCGGCCCGCGGGCGTAGGAGCGAGCGAAGAATGACGGCAGGGTGTGCACGAGCGTCACGGTGGGCAGTCCGGCCGCCACCGATGCGTGGACTGCGGACAGCAGCATCGTGTCCACCAGCACGACGTCCGGGCGGGTTCGCGCGGCGACCGCGACGACGTCGCGCCCGATCGCCCGGCTCGCGAGCGTTGAGGTGACCTGCCGCAGGTTGGTCAGGAGATTCACGGCGCGCGTCGGCCGGTACGGCGGTTCGGCGTCGAACGGCTCGAAGGGCAGCCCGGCGCTGTCCATCACCGCGCGTTGTGAGGGCCCGCCGAGCACGAGTACGTCATCGCCGTCGTCGGCGAGGCGCTGGCCGATGCCGATGGCCGGTGGCACGTTCCCGCCGGCGTCGAACGTGACGATGAGAACCCTGATCATCTCAATGCCTCTCGATCGGATCTGATTCGTCAGAAGGGTTTTCGGGGACGATGGTGCCCAGCACGGCGTCCACGAGCCGGTGCATCCGGGCCTGGGTCTCTGCGCGGGACAACCCTCGGTCACGGCGCAGCAGCGTCCAGACGTAGACGTCGGTGGCAACGACGAGCAGGTCCAGAGCTTCGGCGCGTGCGGCCCCGCGCGAGGGCAGGAACGGGCCGAAGACGCTCGCCACCCACTCGCGGTGCAGCCGGCGGCCAGGGCCGACCACCTTCGCCATCCGTGGGTCGTCGTGCTCGCGGCCGAGCATCCGCAGCACGAAGTCACCGCGCAACTCGTAGTGATCGACGAGCACCCGCAGTGCCGTCGGGATGTCGCCCGGCGGCGTCTCACGCTCGGCCACGATCTCCGCGTTGGCGGAGTTCACCGCGGCGTCGAGCAATCCGTCACGGTTCCCGAAGTGGCGGAGCAGGGTCTGCACGCTCACCCCCGCGCGGGCGGCGATCTCGTCCAGCGTGGGGTCCAGATTGAGCGTCTCCTCGGCAAGGCCGCGCACAGCGAGCAAGATCCGCGTCCGGGTCTCTGCCTTCGCGTCAGCCCGGGCACGCATCACGTAAGGCCTTGCTGCTTTCATGTTAACGCAGGCTTCCATGAAAAGACTTTGGCGTCAAGGAGCATTCTCATCAAAATGATCGGCCATCACGCCTGTCTCGCGCCGCGATGGATCGCGGGCGCGTGACGGTGGCGGTCGATCAACAACTGGACGGAACACGCCAACGGCGATCGCCCGGTTCGAAGCCGGCGGGACCATCCCGACCCTGCCGGTGCTTAAGCCAGATCGCTCCCGCGGCGAAGTCGCCTGAGCCGGTGACTCAGTGCAGCGGTCCGCTGAGTGCGATGTGGGAGGCGCAGCGGTTCACGCCTGGATTCCACGTTTGAGCATTCAGGCACACACGGAGATCGTGGAAACTAGCCTCTGAACTGGGCGTTTGTCGGAGCCGCCGGTGGGAATCGAACCCACGACCTATTCTTTACGTGGCAGACGCTGCGGCTCTCACAACGCACTGAGCAGTCACATCCGTACACCTCAGCGCACTGGGCGCACCCAGCGACCCGCAGGTTCGCAGGATCGGATTCCGCGCCCGATTCCATGCTCCTCGCGAGACAAGGCCCCTACGATTCCGGCTCGGCACGTTGATCAGTGCGCATTGCGCAGCCAGGTGAGTACGGCGAGGACGCGTCGGTTGGTCTCCTGGGAGTCGGGGATGTCGAGTTTGGCCAACAGGTGGGCGACGTGGGCCTCGACCGTGCGGGCGCTGAGGAGGAGCCGGTCAGCGATCGCGGTGTTGCTGAGCCCTTCCGCCATCAGGGCCAGCACCTGACGCTCGCGCTCGGAAAGGTAAGCCAGTGGTGAGGCCTCGCGGCCGGCGATGAGCGCAGCGACGACCTTCGGGTCGAGGGCGGAGCCGCCGCCGGCGATCCGCTCGCAGGTGTCGACGAACTCGCGCACGTCCAGCACCCGGTCCTTGAGCAGGTAACCGAACGCCGGGCGGCCGAGAAGGTCAGCAGTCGAGCCGGTCTCGACGTGCTGGGACAGGAGGAGGACGCCCAGGTCGGGCCGGTCGGTCTTGATGGTGCGAGCGGCCGTGACACCTTCGTCGGTGTGGGTGGGTGGCATCCTGATGTCCAGCACGACGAGGTCGGGGTCGTCGGCCCGGACGCGCTGCTCAAGGACGGTGACGTCTCCCAGCGCCGAGGTGACCTCGTGTCCGAGGTCGCCGAAGAGCCGAACGAGTCCCTCGCGCAGCAGGACCTGGTCCTCGGCGATGATCACCCGCACGGCAGCCGCGCCTCGAGACAGGTGCCTCCGCCGAGGGGCGAGTCCACCCGAAGGTGTCCATGGTGGGCGCGGATGCGGTCGGCGAGGCCGAGAAGCCCGGTGCCGCGGTGGGCCTCGGCACCCCCGCAGCCGTCGTCCATGACCCTGACGACCAGCGAGCCGGCCTCCTGGGCGAGTGTCAGCGATATCTTGCTTGCGCCGGCGTGTTTGACGGCATTCGTTACCGCCTCGCACGCGATGAAGTACGCCGCCATCTCGATGTGGCTGGGCAACCGCTCAGGCAACGCGGACACGTCGAGCCGGACCGGCGTGCGGGCCGCGAGCTCGCGAAGGGCCACGCCGAGGCCGTCGTCGAGTGATCCGGGGCGGAGTCCACCAGCCAACTCACGCAACTCCTCGATCGATGAGGCCAGCTGGGCCACCGCGTCGTCGATCGCCGTCCCCAGCGCCGGGTTGGCCTGAAGCTGGGCGTGCCGGAGCGCCAGTCCGATGGCGACGAGCCGCTGCTGGGCGCCATCGTGAAGGTCGCGGGCGATCCGCCGGCGCTCCTCATCGGCCACGGACTGGATGCGCCGCCTCGATGCCTCGACCTCGAGGAGGTGTCGCCGCAGCTGGACTTCCAACGCCGCGATCTCGATGGCCAGCGCGCCGGCGTCGGCCACGGTGGCCACTAGTCGCTCGTCACCGGCGCGGTGACCGATTGCGGCGGTGGCGCCGGCAGCGGTCGGCAGTCGCAGTGTCCGGCGCCCGGCGCCGTGCGTTTCGGCTGCCGGTGTGGTTGAAGGCGACTCGCGTCCTTCAGGGTCGACGACCGCGCCGTCCGGCAGCTCGAGCACAAGTGTCAGCCGTTCGTCGCGAAGTGCCTTGCGAATGGCGGCCTGAAGCTCCGACACGGTGGCGTCTCCGCGGCGTAGGGCCTCGACAAAGTGTGAGATCGCGATTACGGCGCGGTGGCGGGCCGGTCGCAACCACCGGTCCGCGAGGGACTGGACCGTGTCGTGCACTGGCCGGAACGTCACGGCCACGATCAATGCGGCAGCGGCATCGGCGACTGATCCGGAGACCAATCCGGTTACGGACGACGACACCGCGATGTACGCCGCAGCAAGCAGTACGGCGATGACGGCGTAGGCGACGGTTCGGGTGATCACGAGGTCGACGTCGTAGAGCCGGTGCCGCAGGATGGCGACGCAGGCGCTGATCGGCAGCAGGACAAGGGCGATCGCTGCCAGCAGCTGGATCGGGGCCCAGACCGTCCACAGCGCGGCCGATGTCGGCAAGACGACACCCACTACCGCGGCAGCGAAGACGACCCATTTGAGCTGATCTCGCTCGGCGTCACGCGCTTGTCGCAGCCGGACGACGAGGGCCGCGACGGATGCGACGAGCGCGACGCTGACCAGCGCCACACCCACACCGAAGAACTGGCCTGCGGGAAACCCGCCGTGAGCGTACGGGTTCTCACCGCCGACAAAGTCGTCGCCGAGTCGCGGATTCAGCGCCCATCCGGGGATAGCGAGGACGGCACCGGCTCCCCATATCCACATCACCGGGCGCCACCGGCGATCCCGCAGCCTGCCGTCAGGAAAACGTAGGAACAGCAGTATCAGACCGGACGCCGCAAAGATCCAGTTCGTCAGACCGAGGAGCTGGGCGATGGATGCGAGGGGCCATCCCTCCCGGGCGGCGCGGATTCCGTAGGCCAGCGCGAAGTCGGCGACCACGGCGCTGAGCAGCGCGTACAGCAGGAGTAGCCAGCCGATCAGGTGCCGGTGGAAGCGGTGCACGATCAGGGCACCGGCCGCGGACTGGGTGACGGCGTAGATCAGATACAGCACCGCCTCAGTGAGGCCGTGGCCGCCCACAGTGAGGCAGACGGTCGCCACCTCGAGCACAAAGACCACCGCGACGATGCCCGCCGCCACTCGTCGGGCTGCCTCAGGTGGCATACCCCGATTGTGTCAGGAGGCGGAGGTAGCGACGTCCGTGCCAGCACGTATCGCCAACAGGTGTGCAGCCCGATGCCCCAGCTCATCAGGCTTTCCTACTGTCGCGATGTCGACCATGAGGAGGAGCCGATGACCAGAACGACGACCAGAACGACGACCGGGAGGACAGCCAAGCCTGCCCAGCCCGTCATGGCGGCAAATCTGATGCGCCTCGGAAAGTGGTGCGTAGTGGCCAGCCTCGTCGGAGTGGCACAGGGAGCCGCGGTGCTGGCGTGGCCGCACCAAGTCCCCGACATCAGGTACAGCTTCCCGTTCACCTCCAGTTGGTATGTCATTGCGCAGGCCACGTTCTTCCTGCAGCACCTGCCTCTCGTCGCGTCCGTCGGTGCGGTAGCGGCTACCCCCGAAGTACGTCGGGCAAGGCTGGCGCACTGGGCCCTCGTCGCCGCCACCGCGGGACTGGGCCTACTTGCGCTGATGGAGCTGGTCGCGATGTCGGCCGCCACCACGATCAACAACTCCGTGCTGGGGACGACGGTCAGCAGCCTGTACAGCGTGCCGGTGCTGATGATCGGAGTCGGCATGGTGATGGCCGGAGTCGTCCTGCTGCGCCAGCACGTCCTGGGCCGGCTGCCGTGGATTTTACTGGCACTAGGACTCTTCGTCTTCGTCGGCCTTACCCCGGCCCTCGCGACGGACTCCTTCGTCGGCGGCCGACTGGCGATCATGGCATGGATGGCGCTCTACGTCGTGCTCGGCCGGGCGATCCAGCGTCTCCCGCGATGACCTCGGACCAGAACCGCCACATCGCACCGCCGCTGCTGCGGGTCACGGGGTTGACCGGGATCGCGACCATGGTCCTGCTGTTCGTGCCTGCTCTGACCCTCTCCGGGCAGGAGCCGACATTCGACGGCAGCGCCGTGCAGATTCTCAACTACTTCCGCTCCATCAACACCGGTCCAGCGGCGTTCGGACGCTTCGTCTTCTCGGTCGGATTGGTCTCGCTGGTGTGGTTCGTCGTCAGTCTGTGCACCCTGCTGCGTGGCATTGAAGGTGACCCACCGTGGAGGTCCAACATCGCGGCGTTCTCCGGAGTCGTCCTCGTGGCCGTCGTGCTAGCTACCAAGCCGGACGCAGTGCCAGACCGGTCGGCCGCTCTCGACCCGCAGATCGCCAGGACCGCATTCGACCAGTCCAACGTCGCGTTCTCCAACGCATGGATCGCCCTCGGCAGCTTCGCCATCTGCTGCGGCTGGGTGATCGCCTCCCATGGCTTCGTTCCTCGCTGGACGGGCTGGTGGGCGATAGCCGCAGGCACCGGTTTGGTGTTGAGCCGGGCTGTATGGACGAACCAGATCTGGTTGCTGCCCTACCTATTCTTCTGGATCTGGGTCCTCGCACTCTCCATAGTCCTACTCCGTCGTTCCATGCACGTGACCGCGCCGGCCGCAGGAGTCTGAAGTGTCCAGCGTACAAAGTCCTGGACCCTCCTCGGCCACGTCTTACCTGGGCCTTTGTCGGAGCCGCCTGTGGGAATCGAACCCGGAACGTCAGTCCGCCCGTGCTTGACATTCCTCAGATCCTGATCTTACGACCCTGATTATGTCATCGGGTATTTCGGCGGATGGCGGCTGCCACGTGGTGGGCGTCGCTGATCGGCAGGGTGTGGTGCGTGGCCTCCGACAAGATTGTGATGTGCGCCCGCGGCACGCGTAACCGAGCTGCATCAGCGACTTTTCGGATGTCGTGGGCGCGGCTGCGGGCGGCCAGCACAACTACCGTAGGCACGGTGACATCCTTCCTGATCACGTGAGGTAGGACGATCCGCTCCGCCCGGAACTCGCCGCCGCCGAGCGCGGTCAGGCTCTGGCCCACCGGGTCGATCGGTGTGCCCTGCTCCTCCCATTCGAGCAACGCACGCATCCGGGCCTCGCTCGGGTGGGCGAACACCGGAAGAGCGCGTAGTCGGTAGCCGATTCGCAGCCCAGCGAAGCAACTCGTCGGGTCCAGTAACACCAACCGCTGGACCCGGGCGAGATTCGTCGCACAGGTGAGCGCGATCCATCCACCGTAGGAGTGCCCTACCAACGTTGCTCGCGCGATCGCGAGCGCATCCAGCAGTTCGTCCACCCAGGCACTCAGGTCTTCCGGACGGCGAATCGGTTCACCGGCGGCAATGCTGTATCCGGCATCGCCGATGCGATCGGGTGCCACCACGTCGAGATCTGCGGCCAATTCCGTGGCGAGCGAGAACCACGCAGCGGAGGTCGTGCCGCCACCGTGCAACAGCACAACCGTCGGCGCTCCGATCGGTCCGACCCGGTGCACTCGGGTGGTGCCGAACCGGCCGCCGACGTCGAGCGAGACGGTTCCGGCCGGCCAGCGACGGATCAACTCGTCGTAGTCGTTGCAGAAGCGTTCGGCCAGTTCAGGGGAGCGGAACGAATCATCGAGCACTGCATTCTCCTCGATATCGCTCGCTCATCGGGCGCAACCTTGAGCGAGTTCGAGCCGGTCCGGGCCGATCGACACCTCGTCCACAGGGCGGGCGCCTGCGTCGCGACGCTGCGGCCCCAATACTCGCCCGACCTAGTTGCCGAGTAGTTGCTGACGATTCTCCTACCGGCCGCCGATATTGTCCGCCACCATGCCGTCCCTGCGACCAGTCTCTAAGTAGCCGCGATCAGCTGGGCATGTCGTGGCCGGCGTCCTTGGGTGGCCAATTGAGGCGTGCGTGGAGAGCGGCCGTCGTGCGTACATGATCGCCGGTTGCCAGCAGGTCGAGCATCAAGCCACGGAGGACGGCCAGGTCGACAGTGTCGTTGACTCGGCTGGGTCGATTGTCTGCTGCGTTCATGAACGGCCTGCGCATCAGAGCTAGCCAGTCCTCGACGGTCTGCGTCGCGAAGGCGCCCCAAGGCCCGTCCGGAGCGGACAGCGAGCGGCCGTCGGCCTCGATCCAGAGATTCAAAGGTCCTTCGATGTTCCTGTTCGGCACCAAGGACGGCCTGATCCGCGCCGTACTGAGGCGGGCACGCCAGGATGAGGTGGCTTTTCCTGGATGCGGTCCCCAACATGGGCAACCGATCACCCGCACACCCCCTGGAGCGGATCTGGGAGTGGCTCGCCGCCTCCGAACAACAGCACTCGCGGGCTGGAACCGATGGCCTCGGCCAGTGGGCGCAAGGACATAGCGAAGCTCTAATGGCCCGGGATCGTGGCGGACTACGCCGACGGCCACGACCCCGGCTGCGAGGCACGTGGATCGCCGAACTGGACGGCCGGCGGCTCGGCTGCGTCTTCTGCGTCGCCGCGAACCAGACCACGCACGACCGCGCGGAGGTTCCGCTCGGCAGAGGCTCGATCGACTGCGAAGGCATGGCCGGAACGTAGCTGGCCGCGCGGACTGTGTCCCACGGCGGATCTGACTTCACAGACGAAACGCCCAGCTCATGGCTCTGAGCTGGGCGTATTTCGGAGCCGCCTGTGGGAATCGAACCCACGACCTATTCATTACGAGGAACACGCTGCACCCCTCACAACGATCTGAGCAGGCGCTGGCGTACATCCCAACGCTCCGAACGAACTCAGCGAACTGCAGGAACGCGAACTGTGTCCCACGACGTGTCCCACGCCAGCGGCAGAGTGCACACCACAACCTCCGCCCCTACGCCTTCATCCCCTGTCAGCTAGACCCCTGCATGCGTGTTGGACAGCCAGGTCGTCAGTATCCGCACATGCCGAGATGAGGATGTGCGTGAAGTAAAGGTGCAAGCGCGAAGCACGCGGCGCAGGCAGCTGGCCAAGCGAGCGCGCGTGGGTTTGAAGGAGCTCTAGTAGGGGTGAGGAGCGACAGCTGGCGCGAGCGAGAGTGGCCACCACATCGATGATGCGTGGTTGGGGAGCTTCAGCGTGGTTTCAAATCGCGGGTAAGCCTCAAATGATGCACAGATGCAGGTTGAGCCGCAAGATCCTCATGAGGTCGGGAATGGGCAAGGTTTTCAAGCCAGGCAGGAGCTGGCTCCCTATTCTTCTGCAGGATACGAAGGCGCAAACGCGCCGCTGCAACAGCTGCCGGCTTGGCATATCGTGGCCGAACCCATCCAGGCATGGAGTCTCCAGTCAGCGGCAGATGCGATGGGACCAGCGCTTGGGTCCTTCGACCTGACACTCAGCCCAGAGTTACTGTCGGTGGGCTTGTACTGCTTTCCAGCAGATCTAGCCAAAGGCAACGCCGTCGGCCTAACGGCTTACCCGATTTGTCTACTGGGCATGGCGTCCGTGCACCGGGACAGCTTCTCGCTGCGCGGGGATGGCTGAAAGTTGCCCTTTGCTGTCAGGCCTAGGCAACTGTTCGCCCTTGGAGCCGCGCCGGCTGTCGGCCAGGTGGGTCAACCATGTGGGCACGTCCTGGTGCTTCTTGTTGAGAAGTCTCACCCGCAGTTTCGCTGCTGCAACTGCCGCTGCCGTAGGGTCACTCATCAACCCACTCCCTCAGATGTCGTGCCAGTAGCGTCTGACTCTGTTTGAGACATTTGTTCGTATTCCTCAAGATCGATCGCTGTGATTTCAAAGAGCATGTCCTTTTCGTCACGACCTGCCATTCGGCTCTCAATCAAGGCCATGAGTACCGCATATCCGACTACTTTGGATGCCTGCTCTTCTGCAGGGGTCAGGACCTTGTCAAGAGCCCATTGGGTCCGTTTCCACCATTGGTCACGATTATCCGCTTTTAGCTTCTGGTAGACCGCCGCAAGAGACCCCAACAGAACTAAGCCAGCGACGGCCAGCTGACCCCACTCCTTGGCCCCCATGAGCCCCTTATCGACGCCGTCAGTGATGTGCTTGAGGTTGGGCAGAAGGTTGAGGCCTGACGCGACACGCGACCTGTATCAGACGCGGCAGCAGGGCTCCACGTCCGAACCTCGAAGAGCACGGTCGCGCCAAAGAGTGGGAGGCTCGGGCGACCCGGTCTCGGGGATCTGCACGCGTGATCTGACTGCCGCTGGGCGCCTCTACCATCGCTCCATGGCGCAATGCACAGCCCCCGTTAACGGTCACCGCTCATCCGCCGCCGCGGCAAACTGCCCTGCGTGCAGGGGGCGGTCGCGGTACCGCTCCTCCTACTCCCCCTACGGCGGCTCGGCGTATGCAAGCGGGCGGGGATCGACATACGGGTCGTCATCGTCAGGGGGGTCGTCATCGTCCGGCGGCTCGACCTCGCGACGCACTAGGACCGGCAGATCCGTCTCGTACAGCCCTAGCGAGTGGCGCGCCGTTGAGCCATACGCGGAGAAGGCTGCGGAGCAAGCTCGCACCCACCCGGACCGTCGCGACCTCTTCCTCTGCCACGCCTGGGACGACCGTCAAGGCAGCGCGGCTGACCTCCACCGCCAGCTGAAGGCGAACGGCGCGACCGTGTGGTTCAGCGAGGAAGACATCCCTCTCGGTTCGCTGATGACTCGCGAGATCGACAAGGGGCTCCGGAACTCCCGCATCGGGCTTGTGCTTGTGACGCCAGCTCTGCTCAGGAGCTTCAGTAACGAGGGCATCGCCGATAAGGAACTTGCTGTGCTGCTCAATAGCAGGCGTGTCGTTCCCATCACGCACGGCGTGACCTTCGACGAGTTGTACGACGTCAGCCCGATGCTCGCGTCGCACGCCGGACTCAGCACGGCGGAGTCTTCGCTTGACGACGTAGCCGCCAAGATCGCCGCTGCCGCCGCTGCGCTCCCGGCCGCGTAGACCTACGTCGCGACATCCTCCGCGCCGCCGAGACCTGGTGCCGTCTGTTGGCCAAACACCACTCCGACCAGCTCCTGGACGCCCGGCTGCTGGTGTTCCGCCGCTGGCGGTCGTCCTCGACCGCCGCCCGCCTGCACACCGCGGCCGGCGCCGCGTGGCCCGCGCACCGCGACGACGTCCTGACCGCTGCGGGACAAGCCCAGCGACGCCGTCCTGTTCACCCTGCTCACACTGAAGGACCCGCAGCTGGCCTGGCACCTGGCGCACGACCTGTGCCTGGACTCCGACCACACCTGGAACGAACTGATCAAGGCCTACGAGAAGATCGACCCGGTTGCCGTCCTGCCCATCCACACCCGCCTGGTGATCAGCGACCTGTTCGAGGCCAACGCCAAGCGGTACAAGGCCGCCGCCCGCCGACTCGCCGGCCTGCGGAAGCTCACCACCGGTCACCCGCAGGCAGCCGAGGTCGACGAACTCATCAACCAGCTACGCCACGAAAACCGCAACCGGCCACGCCTGCAGCAAGAGTTCAACCGCGTCGGTCTTCCCTAGCCCGGGCAAACTCACAGCTCAGCGCCCGAGAGCGAGCACTGTCGACACCGTCGCCGTCCCGGTGGATACGGGAGCCGTGGGCGGGCAAAGCGTTTACCCAAGGTTGAGCAGGGCCTGCACAGTAAACGGCGGTGGTAACTATAACCATCCTAAGGTAGCGAAATTCCTTGTCGGGTAAGTTCCGACCTGCACGAATGGCGTAACCGAACCGACCCCGTCGAAATTCTCCTGGAAGCACATACTAAGCATTGTGACTGTTCTTGGAAGGTCGAGATTGCATGGCAGGCGGAAGGCCGCTCCGGAATTAAGGAACTTGGTTACGGGACCAAGTCCTTTCGAACAGCCCCATCAAAAGGTCTGACAACCTATAATAATCAGGACGGTACCCTAAGTTCCACTTGAGGACCGGGAACTATCGAGCGAAGAGTCCTCAATGTGGCCCACGACCGCACTATTCATCGGGGCGTCGGCCCATCCGGTCATGCCGCAGATAGCGTGCGCTGCGGCCACCGGATCTCATGGGATGTGCCGGGTTGCTTCTGGCAGTCTCGGTGCCGGTATCGGCCGGCGGGACAGCACTGTCCGGATCGGATCGTTGGAGGTCTTGCGGCAGACCGTGCGCCCGCTGGTCGTGAGGAGGCGTGACGGCTGATGGGATGTCGTACGGCTGATCACGGTCCGTCGGGCCGGATGCGGTGAGTAGACCGTCGTTCACCTCCCGCAACCACGTCTAGCTGTCCTGCCCTGGGAGGCGCGGCTCGATAGCTTCAGAACTGCCGTCCTCGGAAGCCCGAACCTATCCAGGGACCGACGTGGCCCGACCCCCTCTTCACCCCCTAAAGTGTGAGAGCCGCTGTAGCCGCCGGCGAATAGCAGTCGCAGTTAGAGGCGTCGACCCTTTCGGCTCCCCGCCTGCCCAGCTAGACTTCACTCCATCATGCGAACGCTCCGCGGCCGCAGCCGCACCTCGGTAATTTGATTCGACATCCCGAAGGACCGTGTTAGGAGTGCAACGTGAAAGCTCTTTTTTTGCGTCTTTGTTTGCCATTAGTGCTGGTGCTGCCGCTTACCTTGATGTCTATGGGTACGGCACAGGCGTACACCGGATGCAGTAAGTCAAAGACTGTTCCGGGAGTAAGCATCTACTTCAGCTACTGCGACTCGACTCCTAGCGCTCATCATTGGCGTGAGTGGGGCCATTTTGTGAACAATCATGGAGATGATATCCAACTACTGGTGCAGACAAACATTCGAATCGATGGAAAGGATCATTTCTCGCTCGAACACACGCTCTGGCTATATGACGTGGGTGTTGAAGAGGGGGCCATTTACAATCAGAACCCATGGGAAAATAATGACCTTAATTCATGTACTCCCGGGCATGTGTACTTCCCTATTCTGCGGGCGCGGGTGCAGGTGAACGGGTCCGCATGGAGCCAATGAACTGGGGCCGGCGAGTTCACGTGTCCAAGCTGATCTTGCGAGTCACTATATATTTTTCAAACGTGTAGACGACCGCAGGCTTAGGTGAGTTTTCACTTCAGCCGATGGGGCAGGCATCCCGGCGGCCCCGTCACGACACCAATCGAGCAGCAAGCGCTGTGTCCTATGTCGGTGTAGAGCGCGCGATAGAAGTCACTGGCTGCTATCGGACATGCCCGCACAGAACGCATTGTCAGGCTGCTGCCCGCTCGACCAGCCCGACCTAGCGTTCGTAGTGGCTTAGTCGTTCACTACGCCGATTTCTACACCCATTCAATGGCTACTGTGTCACATTTCTCGACATCCGATCATGCCGCAGATAGCGTGCGCTGCGGCCACCGGATCTGCCGCGTTGCGCGCGCAGTTTAGGGTTGGCCGACTTAGTGCCCGTCTTGAAAGTCGTTTGGGTTTGCGCCGATGCTTCGAATCATGCCCGATCTGCGCTCCGTCGGTGCTAACGCGATCAGATGAGTGCAGCCGACGAGCCTGGCGCCAGGTAGACCTGGCCGAGAGTTGCTGTTGGTCGCTCGACCCCATCAGCGCCGCGGAACGAGGCGTTGGGACAGTGGCCGCCGAGGACCTTCCAGCGCTGTGCCAAGCCTTCGAGGTTCCACTCATCAAGCTCCTGGACGGCGCGTTCCCCAGCGATCTGAAGTCCTTCGACCTGGGATAGGAGTTCCAAACGTCATCTGGCGACAGCGTGACGAGCGCGCACAGAATGACGTCCATGAGCGACGACTCAGGGATGAGCACAACCGGGTTCTGGATTTGGTGGGAGAGCCGGACCGGTCTGATCCTGGGCTTGACTCTCTTCTGGGTCCCGCAGATCCTCCTGCGGCTGGTTGATCTGCACGGCACCGCGCGCAACATCGGAGGAATCGTCGTAGCCGCCGTGTCGTTGCCGGCCGCCGTCTTCGCAGGTACCGGCTACTTCCGCCGGAAGATGCGCGACGAGGCGGAGGAGACTCGCCGGTATCCGGCCGGCCGGGACGAGAAGGCCCGGCGCGAGGCCTGGCAAGGCGTCTCCCACATCAGGGCCCGACTCGTATTCGCCTGCCTGGTGACTACGGTCTTCGTCGCCGGCGTGGTCTGGTTCGTCGTACTGGCCGTTACCCGCGACGACAGCCAGTACGTCGGCGGCGCGATCGCCTTCTCGCCGCTGGCTTTGATGTTCGGTGGCCTCACCGTTATGGGCTTCCGCGCCCGACGTCGCTACGGCGGCGAAGACACAACCGAAGAGTCGGACGCCGAGGTCCGGTGATCGGTTGGCGAGGCAGTTCAGCGGGACCGCGCTTCTTCACGGTCTGTCTCACGCGCTGATGGACGCCGGGTCCGCCGTCGTCAGCATCATGGCCTGCCGGTCGGGCTCGGCGCGCTGCCGCTGGGTCCCGGCCAGTTCCGTGGCACAAGACGTGGCACATGACAGGCCAGTTCGATCTTCAGATCAGCGTTTCCGCTGGTCAGCGCTGGAGCCGCCTGTGGGAATCGAAGCCACGACTTATTCATTACGAGGGAACAGCTACAACGCTCACAGCACACTGCGCAGCCTCAGGAACACACCTTGCCGCGCTGGACGAACTCAGCGAACCGCGCGAACGCGATCCGTGTCCCACGACCGTCAGCCGATAGGCAGGCGCCGTACCCGCATGTTGTCGTCGCCGACCACCACGACGGCACCGGCCGCGAGATCCTCAGCGGCCTCGGGGAGGTTCGCCAGTAGGAGAGCCGCCAGCGCCTCGACGCGGCGGCCGGCGACGCGACGGACCAAAACCACGGACGGCGTCGGCGCATGGCTGGAGGCCAGCAGAGCGCCGAAGTCCGTGTCGGCACTGATCAAGATCCGATCGTCCGAGCGGGCGGCCTCCAGCACGACATCGTCCTCCGCATCACGAAGACCGATCGAGCGAACGTGTACGACGTCCCATCCAGCTGAGGACAAGGCCGGAACCATGCGGGGAGACAGGTTGTTGTCAAGCAGAACCCTCATGCGGAGGGACGCAGCGGGATCTGACGTTCCCGCACCGACTCGGCCGCGAACCTCAAAGCCTCGGAGACGTCTTGCAGCTCTAGGTCCGGCAGGTCGCGGCAGATCTCCTCAGCGGTCATCCCGTCGGCCAGCATCGAGACCACCGTGGCTACGGGGATGCGCAGACCACGGATCGTCGGCACGCCACCCATCAGTGCCGGGTTCACCGTGATCCGCTCGAAGGCCATGCCCAAACGATACGACTCGCCGCCGGCCGGCCGGAGCGTCATCCGGCTGTGTCTGTGTACTTCGTCGAGCGCGCACAGGGCGGCCGACCTATTCACACCCGTGTCCCACGGTTCAACGTTCAAGCAGACGCGACGATCGTCTCAACTGGTCTCTGACCTGGGCGTTTGTCGGAGCCGCCTGTGGGAATCGAACCCACGACCTATTCATTACGAGACACACGCTGCACCTCGGTGTGAGCGGCACGTGGTTGTGTGGCCGTGCCCTCATCATGTCTCCCGACCGGATGCGTATGTTCGTCTCATGGACGGCGAATGGCTGCACGGCGGCCGAACCCGCACCCAGGGCGCCGCGTCGCGCACTGTGGCCAGCTGATGGCGCATCCCGGTCCGGCTGGTTCGCCCAATGCTCGCACGGTCGAGTCCTACGAGGAGATCGCTGGCGAATACACGCGCCAGACCGCGGGTACTCGGGTTCTGGCCGGCGGTCTCATCCGCTTGGCCGAGGCCGTTCCGGCCGGACATGTCCTGGAGATCGGTTCCGGTCCGGGGTGGGATGCCGACGCCCTGGAGGAAGCCGGGCTGGTGGTCCGCCGAACCGACATTACTCAGGCATTCATCGACGTCCAGAAGGCCCGGGGCAGAATGGTCGACCGGCTGGACGCGATAAACGACGATCTCGGTGGCCCCTACGACGGCGTGGTAACCCTGCACGTCCTCCAGCACGTGGAGCAGGACGACCTGTCTGAGGTACTGATGAAGGTCACCGGGGCCCTCCGTCCGGACGGGCGATTCTTGGTCTCCGTCCCTCTGGGCGAGGGCGCAGGATGGGAGGTCGGTGAGTCCGGGACGCCCTACTACCGCGTGCTGCGGACCGCCGACGCCTTCCTGAGCGCACTGGATCAGGCCGGTTCCGGCCGGAGTGGACCCAACGATCGGTCGAGCATGAGGAGAGCGGGTGGCTCTGCGTGCTCGCCCGCAGGCCCTGACGGAACCTGAGTCTCGCATTCCGACACGTTCACAGCATGATCGAAAGACCCCTACCTCCGCTTCAAGAGTGCACGTACCCGCCCGCCCATCCGGAGCCTGAGCATCCGGAAGTGCCCCGTTCAGGTTGCGCTGTTCTAAGCGGATCTAGCCGCGAGCTGGTTGTGATTCGGTTGCGCTTATTGGGCATTCGACCGAGATGATGTCATCGTGCGAAACTCTGACCTGCAGATATGCGGCGCGCCCGGAGTGATTCGAAACCCCAACCTCTTGATCCGTAGGCTCGGCGTCCGCACCTGTATACGC
>CALMAR010000429.1:0-433 GCA_937859855.1 uncultured Kineosporia sp. | reverse complement strand
TCGGCGGCGGCAAACTTGCCTCCGACCTGTCCTGGCCGAACTCGCCGCCCGCTGGAGTGACACGCATACCGTCGCCCAGCTGGCCGAGCGTCGCCGCCCGGCTGACCGACGAGGAACGCGCCGCCGCCTGGCGCGACGCCGTCCGCTTGACGACAAGGGCCGCCGAGCAGGTGCGCCGGTTGGCCGCCGCCGACCCTACGCCGCGTCCGACATCGCGCACGCCGCAGGCCGTGTCTTGTGGGCCACCGCCCGGATCGTCGAAGGCCGTCACGGCCTGCCGCTCACCGACGCGGCCGACACGTTCGATCGGCGGCTCGCGAACTGCACGATCGGCGGCCACGACGCTCGGCTATGGGCGGAAGCCTGCGTAGCGCAGCACGGCGGGGAGCTACGAAGGGAACTCGCCGCGCGCGGCTACATGGTCTCTCGCTGC
>CALMAR010000428.1 GCA_937859855.1 uncultured Kineosporia sp. | reverse complement strand
GTCACGATGCGGCGCCCGCGTCGGGGCCAGCGCCAGAACCAGCGGCGGAACCAGCGGCAGAACCAGCGCCAGAACCGGAGGCAGCACCAGAACCCGGGCCGGCGCCGGCCGATAGCCCGGACGCGCGCTCCCGCTCGGTGATCGAGAGCTCGGTCCGGGTGGATGTGGATCTGCTCGACACCCTGATGCGGATGGTCGGCGAGCTGGTGCTGGCCCGCAACCAGCTGGTGTCCGAGCTGGACAGCCAGAAGGACAGCGTTCTGGCCCGATCGGCCCAGCGGCTCAGCCTGGTCACCAGTGAGCTGCAGGAACAGGTGATGAAAACCCGGATGCAGCCGGTGGAGGCGGTCTGGAGCAAGCTGCCCCGGATCGTGCGCGATCTGTCCCGGCAATGTGGGCGCCAGGTGAAGCTGGTGATGGAGGGCGCCGACACCGAGCTGGACCGCAGCGTGCTCGAGGCGATCAAGGACCCGCTCACTCACCTGGTTCGCAACGGCATCGATCACGGCATCGAGGCGCCGGAGGTCCGGACCGCGGCCGGCAAATCACTCGAAGGCACGCTCACCCTGCGCGCCTATCACGAGGCCGGCCAGGTCCATCTGGAGATCGCGGACGACGGCAAGGGCATCGATCCCGAGGTGATCGGGCTCAAGGCGATGGAACGCAACCTGGTCAGCGCCACCCAGCTGGCCGCTATGAGCGTGCGCGAGATCAATCAGCTGATCTTCCTGCCCGGATTCTCCACCGCTGGTCAGGTCACCAATGTGTCCGGCCGCGGCGTCGGCATGGATGTGGTGAAGACCCGGATCGAGTCCATCGGCGGCTCGGTCGACGTGATCAGCACTCCTGGCAGCGGCTCGATCTTCCGGCTGACCATCCCGCTGACCCTGGCCATCATCCCGGCGCTGACCATCGGCTGTGCCGGGCGGCGCTACGCGGTACCGCAGGTGAGCGTGCTGGAGCTGGTCCGGTTGTCGGGTGAGCACGCCCGCGGCGGGATCGAGCTGATCTCCGGTGCTCCGGTCTACCGGCTGCGAGGCACTCTGCTTCCGCTGGTCCGGCTGGACGAGCAGCTCGGGCTGGTGCCAGCCGGTTCAGCCGGTTCAGCCGGTTCAGGGGGTGGTTCGGGTGAGGACGAAGCGGATGGCCGGGCCAGCTTCATCGTGGTCCTGCAGGCCGAGCAGCAGCGGTTCGGGCTGGTGGTGGATGACGTCCTGGACACCCAGGAGATCGTGGTCAAGCCGCTGGGCCGGCACCTGAAGAACGTGCCGCTGTACGCCGGCGCCACCATCCTGGGGGACGGATCGGTGGTACTGATCCTCGACGCCGCGACCCTGGCCCGGCGGGCCGACGTCCTCTCCAGCGTGGCCGGTCAGCGTTCCGCCCAGGACAGCGAGCAGGTGCACGTCCTGGACCCGGTGCTGGTGGTGGAACTGGCTGGAGGGCGGCGGGCCGCCATCCCTCTGGACGTGGTGACCCGGCTGGAGGAAATTCCGAGCACGTCGGTGGAACGGGTCGGTGGCCGCGAGGTGGTGCAGTACCGCGGCCACATCATGCCGCTGGTCCGGATCAACGGCCTGGTCGGCGCTTTCGGCTCCAGCGGCCAGCCGGAGCAACGGGACACCGAGCAACTGGTCGTCTACACCCGGGGCGAGCGCAGCGTCGGCTTCGTGGTTGACCGCATCCTCGACATCGCCACCGAACAGCCGGGCACTCGCAGCGACATCGACGACAGCGCGTTGCTGGGCAGTGTGGTGGTCGGTGACCGGGTGGTCGAGCTGCTGGACGTCGAATCCGCCGTCCGCAGCGCTGATCCGCTGTTCTTCGAGCTGATCGGGGTGGCCGGATGACCCAGCTATCGACCTTTCACATCGGCCGCTACCTGTTCGGGGTCGAGGTCGGCCTGGTTCAGGAAGTGGTCCGGGTGCAGGCCCTGACCCCGGTTCCACTGGCCTGCGCCGAAATCGCCGGGCTGATCAACCTGCGCGGCGAGGTACTGACCGCGATCGATGTCCGCATCCGGCTGGGCCTGCCGCCGTCCAGCACCGGCCGTGACCCGATCAACGTGGTGGTCCGGGTGGACGACGAGCCGGTCAGCCTGCTGGTGGACGAGATCGGCGGCGTGATCGAGGTGTCGCAGGTGTCGTTCGAGGCCACCCCGGCCACCGTTGACCCGGCTGTGCGGCCACTGCTGCTGGGGGCCTACACCTTGCCCGACCAGCTGCTGCTGGCCCTGGATGCCCGGAAACTGCTGCAGATCAACGACTTCCAACTGATAACCGGTTGACGACCGTCAGCCGCCTACCCAACCGGCCCCGAACCCAGAACCCGAGAGGACGCACCGTGCTGGCCCTGGTGGTTGACGACTCACGCGCTATGCGTGCGATCCTGACCCGCTTGCTGGGTGGGCTCGGTTTCGACGTGGCCCAGGCCGAGCACGGCCAGGACGCGCTGGATGTGCTCGACGACGGCCTGCGCCCGCAGCTCGCCCTGGTCGACTGGAACATGCCGGTGATGGATGGACTGCACTTCATCAAGACCTGCCGGGAGCGGTCCGAGTTCCGCGACATCACCCTGATGATGGTCACCACTGAGAGCGAGCAGGCCCAGATCGTCCGGGCGCTGGCGGCTGGAGCCCATGAGTACGTGATCAAGCCGTTCACCTCCGAAGTGATCGCCGAGAAGCTGGCCCTGCTCGGGCTGGTGCCAGCATGAACGAGCCCGCGCCGATCGGGGCGCCGATTCGGGTGGTGGTGGTGGACGACTCGGTCGTGGTCCGCCGGATCGTCGCCGAGGTGCTGGACGCCCACCCGCAGATCGAGGTGGCCGGCACGGCGCAGAACGGCCAGGTGGCACTGGAGAAGATCGACGAACTCAAGCCGGACGCCGTCACCATGGACATCGAGATGCCGGTCATGGACGGCATTTCCGCGGTCAAGGCGCTGCGGGTCAATCATCCGCGGATGCCAGTGGTGATGTTCTCGACCCTGACCGAGCGCGGCGCATCGGCGACCTTGGACGCACTTGCGGCTGGGGCCAGCGACTACGTGACCAAGCCGGCGAATGTCGGCAGCATCGCCGACAGCAAGCAGAGCATCCGCGACCAGCTGATTCCCAAGATCATCGCCTTGACCAGCGCCCGCCGGCTGGCTGTGCACTCGGCCGCGATTCCCCCGCCCCTGCCGGTACCGCATCCGCGACCAGCCAGCCGGACGGGGGTTTACGAGGTACTGGCGATCGGCTCCTCGACGGGGGGGCCGGACGCACTGGCCTCGGTATTGAGCAGTCTGCCCGCCGACCTGAGTGTTCCGGTGGTGATTGTTCAGCACATGCCCCCCATCTTCACCAGGATGTTGGCCGAACGACTCAACTCGGTCAGCCCATTGACGATTGTTGAAGCAGAGGAAGGGGTTCCGCTGTCGCGGGGCCAGGTACTGGTGGCGCCGGGGGGCCGTCATCTCGAGGTGCAGACGAGGGGGACGTCGATCGTGGCCCACCTGTCTGACGCGGCTCCGGAGAACTACTGCAAGCCGTCTGTGGACGTGCTCTTCCGTTCGGTGTCAGGAGTTTTCCGGGATCGGGTACTGGCGGCCGTGCTGACCGGGATGGGCCGGGATGGCGCTCAGGGTGCCACCACAATCAGATCCGCGGGGGGAACGGTGTATGCGCAGGACGAAGCCACCAGTGTGGTCTGGGGAATGCCGGGCGCTGTGGTCACGGCCGGGCAGGCTGATCGGGTGCTGCCGCTGACCGAACTGGGTGAACAACTGGCCGCTGAGCTGACCCCGGCTCCGGGCCGGCACGCCACCGCCGCACCGGATGGTTCTGCCGCGCCGGGAGCGGCGACATGACGCTCAGCCATGCGGATTTCACTTTCGTCAGCTCGCTGGTCCGCCAGCGCAGCGCCATCGACCTGCAGCCGGGCAAGGAATACCTGATCGAGTCCCGGCTGGCTCCGGTGGCCCGCGAATACGGCCACGGCGACGTCACCACCCTGGTGCACGAGCTCCGTCGTGGCAACGAACGGCTGAGCGAGAACGTGATCGACGCGCTGACCACGAACGAGACGTCCTGGTTCCGGGATTCCCATCCGTTCGAGGCGTTCAGCCAGACCCTGCTGCCGGACGTGGCCTCGCGCGCGCCGGGTCGCCAGGTGACGATCTGGTCGGCGGCCTGCTCGAGCGGCCAGGAGGCCTACTCGCTGGCCATGCTGTTGCTGGAGTGGCTGCCGCACAATCCCGGCTTCAGCGCCCGGATCATCGGCACCGACATCTCCAAGGCCATGGTGGAACGTGCTCGGGCAGGCCGGTTCTCGCAACTGGAGATCAATCGTGGCCTGCCGGCGCGCTACCTGGTGGAACACTTCGATCAGGTGGGACGGGAGTGGGTGCTGCGCGACCACGTGCGGTCGATGACCCAGTTCGAGCGGGGCAACCTCGCTCAGCGGACGGTCGGGCTGCCGGTCTGCGATCTGATCTTCCTGCGCAACGTGCTGATCTACTTCGACCTGCCGGCCAAGCGCTCCGTGCTGGCCAACGTGCGCCGGATGCTGCGGCCGGGTGGCTATCTGGTGCTGGGTGGCGCCGAGAGCGCGCTGGCTCTGGACGACGACTTCAAACGCATCGAACTGGACCGCACCGTGGTCTTCCAGCTGCGAGGAGGTGCGGTATGAGCGCTGCGGCCGGTGCTGCGGTGGACCCGGAGCTGGTGTCCGAGCTGGGGATCACGCTGACCGATGTGCTGTCGGCGATGCTCGAACAGGACGCCGAGCGGACTCTCCATGCCATGACCAGTGGCCCCGCGGTGGTGGCCCGGCTGGCCATTCACGACCAGGCGACCGGCGGCTGTACCGGAGTGGAGCTGCAAATGGGCCTCGGCCTGGCCCGGGTGCTGGCCAGCCGGATGATGATGATGGCCGACCCCGCCGATGACGAGATCATCGATGCGGTGGCTGAATTGGGCAATATCGCTGCCGGAGCGGCCAAGTCGTTGATGTTCAGTCATGCCCGGCTCTCGCTGCCCGCCACCCAGATCGTGGATTCCATCGCCCCGGTGCCCGATTCGGGCCGGGTCCGGTTCACCGTGAGGGCCATGGTGATGGGCCACGTCGCTCAGCTGAGCGTCGTCGGCGATGTCGATGAGAACGAACTGCAGTGGCCGCCGGTCGTCGCCAGCGACTTTCTTGGGAGGCCGAGTTGAAAATCCTGATCGTGGATGACAGCAAGGCGATGCGGATGATCGTGACCCGTACCCTGCGCCAGGCCGGGCTGAACGGGCACGACATCGTGGAAGCCGAGAACGGCCGTCAGGCAATGGACATCGTCGAGGCCGAAGATCCGGATCTGGTGCTGTCGGACTGGAACATGCCGGAGATGAATGGCCTGGATTTCCTGCGCGCGCTACGGGCCAGCGGGTCGGCCATCCCCTTCTGCTTCATCACCTCGGAGGGATCGCAGGACATGCGGACCCAGGCCGAGGCCGCTGGTGCGCTCGGGGTCATCTCCAAGCCCTTCACCGCTGAGGCGGTCGCTGAGGCGCTGGCCACGGTGGTGCCGTGATGAGCGACGTCCTGGAGCACTCGCCGCTGCCCAGCCGGCACACGGTCCGGAACCTGATCGAGGACCTGGTCGGACGGGACGTCGATCTCGGCGACGGGCTGCCGCCCCAGTCCAAGAGCACCAACGTGGTCGCCGTCTACGTCAATGACCGGCTGGCGGTCTCGGCCATGGTGGTGCTCGACCTGGAGGGTGCGGCCCGGCTGGGCGGTGCGCTGGCCATGGTTCCCAAGGCCGGGGTGGACGACGCGATCACTTCCCGGGAGCTGTCGGCCGCCCTGCGGGACAACTGTTTCGAGGTGCTCAACGTGATGGCCTCGGTCTTCAACGGGCCCGCCGCTCCCCATGTGCGGCTTTACGAGATGTACGGGCCAGGCGGAGGCCTGCCCGCCGACGTCGCCGCCCTCGCCGCCAACGCGGGGTCCCGGATGGACGTCAGGTTCACCGTGGCCGGCTACGGGCCCGGCCTGCTTTCGATCGTCGTCCGCTGATGCACCCGTCGCTGCCCTGCCGTCCCAGCTAGTCCCATCCCGAAGGAGCTCCCCATGTTTTCGTCGACCAAGAAGGCCGCTCAAGCCGCCGTTCCGGCGCAGGCCGGTCCGGAGCAGGGGGACGCCGCCGTCCGGGCCGGGCTGGTCCGCAACGTGCGGGTTGGCCGGCAGGGCATCTACGACGCCGGGCACAAGCTGCAGGCCTACGAGCTGCTGTTCCGCGCCTACGAGGGTGTGGGCGAGGCTGCCATTGCTGGTGAGCGGGCCACCTCGCAGGTGATCGCCTCCACCTTCGGCACCTTCGGGCTGGACAACATCGCGGATGGCCGCCCCGTCTTCATCAACTTCACCCGGGCCTTTCTGACCGGCATCATCCCGATCCCGGTCGAGCCCGACCGGGTGGTGATCGAGGTGTTCGAGGACGTGGTGGCCGACAGCGAACTGCTGGCCGGGCTGCACCAACTGGCCGAACAGGGCTATCAGATAGCGATCGACGACTTCCGTGGTGATGCCGACCGGGCGGCCCTGCTGGAGCTGGCCAACTACGTCAAGATCGATGTGCAGGACAACCCCCCGGCCCTGATTCCCGTGCTGGCCGATCAGGTCCGCAGCCACGGCGCCACTCTGGTGGCCAGCCGGGTGCACGATGCCGAGACCTTCACCCGCTGCGCCGACCTGGGCTTCGACATGTTCCAGGGCCCGCACCTGCAGCGCCCGCTGGTGCTGGAGCGGCGCACGTTGTCACCCAGCCAGCTGATCTGCGTGCGGCTGCTGAATGACCTGGCCGACCCGGAGACCCCGATCCAGCGGATCGAGCAGATGGTCGGCACCGATCCCGGGCTGACCCTGCGGCTGCTGCGCACGGCGAACTCGTCGTCCGTTGGTGCCGTCAACGAGGTCACCTCGCTGCGGCAGGCACTGGTCATCATCGGTCCCCGGCGGCTGCGGTCCTGGGTGGTGCTGACCCTGCTCGAAGGCTCGGCCACCACCTCGTCCTCGGACGGGCTGTGGTCGGTGCTGGCCCGGGCGTTCACCTGCCAGCGCCTGGGTGGGTCGGAGGCCGACCTGGCCTTCACCATCGGCCTGCTGTCCGGTGCCGCCCAGCTGCTCGGAGTGGAGCCGGAAGCGATCGCGGACGGCGCCGGAGTGGGCAGTGAGGCGCGTGACGCGCTGCTGGACGGGTCCGGCCAGGCCGGGCGGGCACTGATCGCCGTGCTGGCTCACGAACGGGACGACGACGAGGGGATCGCCTCGACCGGGCTGCTGGCGTTCGACGTCTCCCGGGCCTACCTGGAGTCGTTGAGCGAGTCCCTCAAGCTGGTGCACGACCTGAACGGCCAGTAGTCCTGCGGGCCGGAGCTGTTTCCCTAGCGCGCTGATCTTGCAGTTTCTTGCATGATCAGCGCCCTAGCAGGGCTCTTCGCTTCAAGTTTCATCATGATCAGCTCAGAGCCGGCCGAGGTGCGTGCCGGCACGCGTACGCGGTGTGCTCAGCGGCGTCCTGGAGGTTCGGCACCTGAGCCCTCGCCTTGGTCGGCGCAGGTCTTCCCCGCTGCCCGGGGCTGCGCCTCCCTAGCCCACTGATCTTGCTGTTTCTTGCATGATCAGCCCCCTAGGAGGGGGCCGAAGCGCGCTGCCAGGGCCCGTTGAACCAGGCATCAGTGGGGCTGTGACCGATCAGGACGAGGTAGGGCCGTTGGGCCCGGGTGGGGGCTGGCCGCTGGAGTTCGGGTGGTGCACGACCTTGCCCTCGGTGCGATGCCTGGCGTCGCGCTGGAAGTCGCTGATGATGCCGTTGAGGAAGGACGCCGCAACGGTACAGACGACCATGAACACCAGTCCGCGGAAGACGGCCGTCGAGCCCGTGAGGCTTCCGGCCTGAACCAGGGAGTAGAGCGGCGGCCCGGCCACCAGCACCGCCGCCGCTACCCCAACCGCCAGCGGCCGCATCAGCCAGCCTCCATCTCGGGCGCAGGCACAGCCGCCGGCCGCCCAATCGCTAGGGGCTCCATCGGCGGCTCAGCGGCCGATGAACTCTCGCTGGGTGTCGTTCGCGGTCAGCTGGGCACACAACAGGGCGGCCCATCCGATCCGATCCACGGCAATGCCGTCGACCCGGATCACTGGCACGTCGAGGTTGAGCACCTCGGCCGGGCGGGCACTGTCGAGCGCGCCTTCCAGCGTGACGGCGTCCACCTTCTCCAGAGCCTCGATCCAGCGGGTGTTCTCCTCCAACGAGCGGTTCGCATCGATCACCGCGATCACCAACCCGGCTTTCACCTGCCCGAGCACCTTACGGATCTCGGCTGGATCGTCGTAGCTCGGCAGCGCGATCGCGATCACGACCGGGCGAGTGCGCTTGCTGGCCGCAATCGCCGAACGACGCTCCGGCCCGGTGCCTGGCACGGCTGCCACCGCACGCGGCCGGCCGCCGGCGGGCAGATCGAGCGCGGTCCGATGCGCTTCGAGCTCGACCACATCGGCCGGGCCGACCACCGCGATCACGTCGACCTCCTCCGACATGTCCAGTGCCGGAAGCCGTTCCAGCATGGCCACGATCGAGGTGAACCGGTCCCCCTCGTGCAGATGCCGCGTCCAGGCGGCCGGCACGCCGAGACCACGCAGAGCCTCACGATCCCGCGCGAGCTGATCGCTGGCAACCATCGGCTGCAGGCCGGCCGGAACCGGCCGGAACGCCGAGCTTGCACCGAAGTCAGCGGGCGGGAACTCTGGCGCAGTCAGTCCACTCCATTCTGACTGTGCCGGGACCTGTTCCACCGAGGACTGTTCCAGGCCCGCCTCGTCTTCAGCCGTATGCATCCAGTGCTCGTCAGCCAGCGCCTCGGCAGCCTCATCGGAGTCCGGTGCCGGAAGCTCGTCACGGTCGCGCTTGCGCCGGCGACGAGGGCGCAACGCGCGCAGCACCCGCCACCCGGCGCCGGAGCGGGACGGCGAAGCCTCCTCCGGTTCGGGCTGGCCCAGCAATTCGCCGGCCTCGCCCAGGTCGCTCAGCTCGCTCAGCTCGCCCAACTCGCCCAACTCGCCCAGGTCGCCCAGGTCGCTCAGCTCGGCCAGGTCGGCCAGGTCGGCCAGGTCGGCCAGTTCATCGAGCTCGGCCTGGTCGAGAGCTTCAGTGAGCTCGGCGTCTTCGGCCGCGATCCGGCCGAGTTCCGCGACGTCACTGGCGGACCAGTCGGATCCCGACGTCTCCGTCTCGGAAAGTTCGGGTTCAGAGGGTTCTGATGCGGGCGGCGGCTCGATCGACCAATCCGGCGGCTCGAGCGGCTGCACCTCGTCGACCGGCTCGCCTGCTTCGGCGACCTCGGCTGAGGCCAGATCGAGAGCGGCAGCATCGTCCTGAGCCGGACCCAATTCGTCCAATCCGGTAACGGCCAGGCCATCCGCCGGAACATGTTGCCCGGGAATGTCTTCGAGCGGCAACTCGTCGATCGGGAAGTCCTCGGCCGGAGATTCGTCTGCCGGAACCTCGTCATCGGACGGCCGCTGGGCGGGCACGTTGGCGCCCCGGCCCCACCGGGACCGCGACCGGCCGTTCGGCACGATGGTGGCCGCCCTGGCGTTGGCCAGCGAGATGGCCGGGGGCAGAGCTGGTCCGGAGATCTGACCCAGGTCGCCGGGGTTCTCAGATGAGACATCAGCCGCCATGGCCTCGGTGGTGACCACGCCGCCGGGGTGATCCGCAACGCCCTCTGGCCCGGGACCGGCCGGGTGTTCGGAGCCCATATGCGGCTCAGTCATCGTGCTCATGCTGCGATCAGCCTCCAGAACCGCGGTCGTTGAGTGGCTCTCGGTATGGACGACGGAGGACCAGGCCGCATCTTCGATCACGGAACTGCCCTCCTCTCCGGGAGCTACGAAGATCGCTGAATTGCCAGACAAGCCGGTCGTTTCAGCAGTTGCTCGGTGATCAGTGGTGTGCCGGGGACCGTCCAGCCGGTGCTTGGCCAGCTGAAAGAGTGATTCGGGCGCAATGGGTTCGGTGAAGATCGGCTCAGCCGACGGTGCCAGCAGGCCTGGTTCAGCCGGCGGCGGAGGCTCGGCGTCCGGCGTGGTCAGCGACGGAGCGAGGCCGGGGGTGGGGACGTCGGCGAACACGGGATCCACGTGGAAGGTGATCGGCTCAGCTACCTCGTCGTCCGGAATCTCACTGAATACGCCGTAGTCGCCGGGCAGGTCGCCGATCGGCTGGGCGGAATCCAGCCGGTACAAGCCGGCCAGCTCATCGGAGCCGTCATCGAAGCTGTCGCCGGCACCGTCTTCGAAGCCGGCATTCAGGCCATAGCCGAAGTGGTCATCGTCTGGCCTGTCCGCTCCGGGCGAGTGGCCGACAGGCTCGAGAGGTTCGCTCACCCCGGCTTGATCGGCGCGAACACGCCTCTCGTTGAGCCTATTGACAACATCAGGCGGTAACTGATTGCCAGGAACGAGGGAGGCTGGCCCACTGGCCCATTGTTGAGGCATCTGCGGCACCCCCAGATAGCGGGAGCGCAGGGCCAGCACCCGGGCCGACGCCTGCTGCTCGGCGTTCCCCCGCTCGACCAGTCCAAGGAGATGAGTGGGTGCGTACTGTGATTCCGCCAGCGCGGGTTCGGCCCGCTCGGCGTCGTCCGCGGGCACGCCCGGATCGGTGGCGGCGTCGGCGCCCGGCGGGTCTGCATCCGGAACATCGGGAACATCGGGAACATCGGGAACATCGGGAACATCCGGAACATCGATGGTCACCTCGAACAGTTCCCGGGCGAAGAACCCGTAGACCCCGCCACGGCGGATCTTCTGAGCGTGCACGATCCGGGCAGCGGACCCTCCGGCGCGGGCGGCCTGAAGCAGCAGCTGCTCCAGGTCAGAACCCTCAAGCTGCAAATTCACGGCTGCCGCTCACTTGCCCGATGGTGTCGATCTGATGCAGGCCGTTGGCCTCGGCAAAGCCGATCACCGGCAGCTGCGGCAACGAACCCTTGATCAGCCGGCGCAGTGGCAGCCGCAGTGGTCCGGACACCAGTAGCACCGGCAGCTCACCGCGCTGCTCGGACGCCGTCATCAGTGCCGCGACGTCGCCGACCAGGCGCTGAGCGGTGATCGGGTCCAGCGCGATCACCACGCCTTGATCGCCGGCCCGTAGCGCCTCGGCCAGCTGGCTCTCCAGCGCGGGTTCCAGGGTGATCGCCCGCAGCACGCCGTCCCGGACGAACGGCGAGGTCAGCGCCGGGCCCAGCGCAGCCCGGGCCGCCTCCAGCAGAGCGTCCGGGTCGGTCGAAGCCCGAGCCCGCTGCCCGATCCCCTCCAGCACCCGGGCCAGGTCGCGGATTGAGACCTGCTCGTCCAGCAGGCCCTGGAGCACGCGCTGCACGGCCGACAGCGGCAGCAGCGCAGGCACCAGCTCCTCGACCGCAGCTGGCCGGTCGGCCTTAAGCATGTCCAGCAGCTCGCGGACGTCGTCCAGGCTGAGCAGCCGGGCCGCGTGCTGGCGGACCATCTCGGCCAGGTGCGTGGTGACCACGGCCGCGCGCTCGACGATGGTGGCGCCGGTCAGCTCGGCCGCGTTCCGGTACTCGATCGGCACCCAGACCGCGGGCAGCCCAAACACCGGCTCGGTGGTGTGCCGGCCGGGCAGGCCGTCCATGTTGTCGCCAATGGCCAGCAGATGCCGGGGCGGGGCCTCACCGGTGGTCACCGTGGAGCCGCCGATCCGGATCTCGTAGGTGCCTGGCTGCAGCGTGGCGCCGTCCCGGGTCCGGACCGGTGGCAGGACGACGCCGAGGTCCAGTGCGGTCTTTCGCCGGAGCGCCCGGACCCGATCCAGCAGGTCCCCGCCGCGGGCCGGGTCGACCAGGTCGACCACGTCCGGCGCCAGCAGCAGCTCCAGCGGATCGACCTTGAGATTCTCGGTCACCGGGTCGCGCGGCGGCTGATCGTTGACCGTGGTCTGCCCGGCGGGTAGCGGGATCGCGCCCGGCGCCCCGGCGGGCAGCTCGGCGCCGCCGTCGGTCGACCGGGTGGACGCCAGCAGTACCAGAGCGCCGATCACCAGCAACGGCAGCTTGGGCATGCCCGGGATCACGCACAGGCCCAGCAGTGCGCCACCGGCGATCCGGAGCGCCTCCTTGTGCCGGCCCAGTTGCCCGATCAGGTCGTTGCCGACGTCGCCCTCGCTGCCCGAGCGGGTCACGATCACGCCGGTGGCCACCGACATCAGCAGGGCCGGGATCTGGGAGACCAAGCCGTCGCCCACGCTGAGCAGGCTGTACTTCTGGATCGCCTCGCCCGGGCCGAGCCCGTTCTGCAGGATGCCGACCGCGAATCCGCCGATCAGGTTGACCAGCGTGATGATCACCGCCGCCATCGCGTCGCCCTTGACGAACTTGGTTCCGCCGTCCATTGCGCCGTAGAAGTCGGCCTCGGCGGCGACCTCCTTGCGCCGGGCCCGGGCAACGTCCTCGTCGATCAGGCCGGAGTTCAGGTCGGCGTCGATGGCCATCTGCTTGCCCGGCATCGCATCCAGGGTGAACCGGGCCCCCACCTCAGCCACCCGGGCCGCGCCGTTGGTGACCACGGTTAGCTGGATGATGATCAGGATCGCGAACACCACCAAGCCGATGATCAGGTTGCCGCCGATCACGATGTGGCCGAAGGCGTCGATCACGTGCCCGGCAAAGCCGTCGCGCAGCACCAGCCGGGTCGAGCTGACGTTGAGAGCCAGCCGGAAGATGGTGGCCACCAGCACGATGGTGGGGAAGACCGCGAACTCCAGCGGCTTCTTCACCTGCAGCGACACCAGCAGCACGATCAAGCTGGTGCCGATGTTGGTGGCGATCAGCAGGTCGAGCAGCGCGGCCGGCAGCGGCACCACCATCATCAGCACGACGACGGCGACGGTGACCGGGATGGCCAGGCGGACGATCCGGTTGGACGGCATCAGGCGGCAGTACTCCTTGGGCTCGGCCGTCCGTGGCTCTTGCCTTTGGTCGGCCCGCCCGGGTCCCGGCTGAAGGACGCAGTGCGCCATCCAGGTGGTGTGTCCCCCGCCCGGCGCAACTCATGCCGCTCAACCGGTCAAGCGGCCTGGCCTGGAACCGATAACCGGAGCACATGCTCGGACCGGCACCCGTGCTGCCCTCTGCCCCGGCCGGAGATCGAGATGTGCCTATCGGATTCGCCGGGCTCCTCTGGAGATGTACCTGACGAGCGAGGCCCTGCGGGGGTTGCTGTGACCGTCCTTATCGTCTTCGCCATGTTCCCGGCCGTTTCGCTTGCCCTGCTTGGGCTTTCCCGAGCGGAGCGGCTGCTGTCCCAGGCCGCTCAGCCGCCAGCCTCACCGCCCGCTCACTGAGCCCGGCGCAGCTAACGGCCACCGCGCAACTCGCGAGCCCGGCGCACTCGCAGTTCCCCGCGGCTGGGCATCTGCTCGGGTACCGGCGCTGGCCGGGGGGCCTTGCGCGGCCCGGCTGTGCTGGACGGGCGCCCGTTCCGCATCACGAAGGCCAGAACCTGGGCCACCGCGACATAGAGCTCGGACGGGATCTCCTCATCGATCTCGCAGACCTGGTACAGGGTGCGGGCCAGCGGCTTGTCCTCGACCACGGCGATCCGGTTCTCCTTGGCCACCTCCTTGATCCGCTGAGCCACCGCACCCGCCCCTTTGGCGATCACCCGCGGCGCACCGCGCCCGGCCGCATATTTCAGCGCCACCGCGATGTGCGTCGGGTTGGCCAGGACCACGTCCGCTCCGGTCACCGCCGCCATCATCCGGTTGCGGCTCATGGCAATCTGCCGCTGCCGGATCGCGGACTTGATCTGCGGATCGCCCTCGCTCTGCTTGAACTCGTCCTTGATCTCGCGCAGGCTCATCTTGAGCTGCTTCATGGTCTGGTAGCGCTGATAGGCGTAGTCGGCGACGGCCAGGACCAGCCCAGCGGCAGCCGCGGCCCAGACCACCGACTCCAGTCCGCTGCGGGCCCGGTTCACGGTGGCGGCCAGCGGCAGGGTCCCAGCTGCGGTCAGCTGCGGTATCAGGTTGCGCCCGATCATGAACAGCACGACCGCGATGACCAGCACTTTGAGCAGGGACTTCACCGCCTCCCAGGCCGCCCGGACGCCGCACATTCGCTTGAGCCCATCCTTCGGATTGAGCCGGCTGAACTTGGGCTTGAGCAGCTTGCCGCTGGGATGGACGCCCTGTGCGGCCGTGGCCAGAACGGCGCCCAGAGTCGCGGCCAGGCAAGCGGGCGCGGCTCCCTTCAGCACCGCCATCGGCATGGCCGACAGCACCCGCAGCGCCCGGGCCGCACTCGGGTCGGCGGCCACGGCCGGGATCTGCTGCAGCAGGTCGCGGACCTCGCCGGCGGTGATGTGCACGCTGCGCGGAATCAGCGCGGCTCCGGCGGCGATCGACACCCAGGTCGCGGCGTCCGGCGTACGGGCGAACTGGCCTTCTTTGCGGGCCTCCTTCAGCCGTTTCGGAGTCGGCTTCTCAGTCTTCTGCGAATCGTCCGCCATCGCTGCGCACCTCCTTCCGGTGCGCCCCGGCCGTGCGCCCCGGCCAGCTGGCAACTGCGAACTCAGCAGGGTGCGGCCCGCTCAGAGAAGTACTCATCCGCCGGAGAGCTGAATGATGCCGATCCCGGCCTGCTCGATCAGGTGACTCAGAGCGCTCGGGATCTGGCTCAGGATCAGCCCGATCAGCAGCAGGCTGAGCGAGATCTTCAGCGGGAAGGCGATCGAGAATGCGTTCAGCGCGGGCGCGGCCCGGGTCAGCAGGCCGAGCCCGATGTCGGCGATCAGCAGTGCACCCATGATCGGCGCGGTGATCTGGATCGCGGCCAGGAACATCGCGGCGAAGCCTGCGGTCAGCGAACGGGCCACCTGCTCCCAGGTCAGGCCGGCCTGCGGCATCAGCGAGAAGCTGCGGGCCAGCCCCTGGAGCACGATGATGTGCCCGTTGCCCAGGAACAGGAGGGTGATGGCGATCAGCTGGTGCAGCCGGCCCATCACCGAGCTCTGGTTCAGCCCGAGCGGATCCAGCCCGGCGGTGATCGAGAACCCACCGGCCACGTCGATGAAGTCTCCGACAATCTCGATGGCGGCCACGGCCAGCATCACCAGCATGCCCAGAGCGGCCCCGGTGATCAGCTGCAGCAGCAGGCTGCTGACGAGGGTTCCATCGCTCAAGGCCGGCGCCTGGGGAATGGTCCAGGTGGAGAGCGGGATGGCGATCGCTATCGCGGCCGCCGCCCGCGCCTGCCCGGGAATGCCGCGGGTATTGAAAGGCGGTGCTACCAGGACGAATCCAGCCATCCGGCTGAGGGCCAGCAGGTAGCCAGATAGCAGCGTGCCGCCGATCGTGTAATCCATTGATCAATCCGCCCGCTGGATCTCACTGAGCCAGCAGTTGCGGGACCATCGCGAAGATCTGATGAGTGAAACCTTCCAGTACCCGCAGGGCCCAGGCGCCGGTAAGGACCAGGACGACGGACGCCACCACCAGCTTGGGCACGAAAGTGAGTGTCTGCTCCTGGATCTGGGTGGCCGACTGCACGATGCTCAGTACCAGGCCGATAGCCAGGGTGGAGAACAGAACCGGCCCGGCGACCTTGGTGGCGGTCAGCAGAGCGGCGGCGACGATCTGGATGATGGTGTCTTCCACTCACTCAGATCGGCAGAACCGCTGCCGTGCTTGAGTTTCAGCCCAGATCGCGATCGACGGCTGAGAGCACTTGTGGATCGGCGCAGCCTCGGGCGAATCCGGCGATCCGCCGATCGATGTCTCGTTGCAACACCCAGGTGCCGATGGGCTCGGCCAGTGGCGCCAGCCAGCCCGGCCGGCAGCTGAAGTTGTACCGCCAGACCGCCAGGGTTCGTCCGCTGGAGCCATCAGTCGGCGAGAATCGCCATCCACCGCCCATTTTGGCGAAGAACCACGGCCCCGTCACCATCTTCATCCCGACGTTGGACGGCGGGGCGTAGGAAACGTACTCGCTGATCATGCGGAATCCCAGCCGGTGCACGGTACAGGTGCGCACGCCCTTGCCGGGACGGGCGGCGCCGTCCAGCAGGTGCTGACGCCGGATGAAGGGGTCCCAGCGCAACCGGGTCTCGCCGATGGTCTGGGACACCGCGAACGCGACGGCCTGCGAGACCGGCACCACGACGGATGATTCGACCACGGGCATGCCGGGATTGTTCCATCTTCGGGTCAGTGCGTGACTACTTGTAGGTGCCCAGCACGGTGGTGATGATCAGTGCCCAGCCGTCGACCAGCACGAACAGCAGCAACTTGAACGGCAACGAGACCAGGGACGGCGGGAGCATCACCATGCCCAGCGACATCAGGATGGCGCTGACCACGACGTCGATGACCAGGAAGGGGATGAAGATGACGAAACCGATGATGAAGGCCGCGCGAAGCTCACTGAGTACGAAAGCCGGTATTAGTGTGCGTAGTTCGACCTTCGACCGGTCGGACGGCAGGGTCTCGTCGGCGGCCTTGTACATCAGCGCCAGATCCTCGTCCCGGGTGTGCTTGAGCATGAACGACTCGAGCGGATCGGTAGCTCGCTTGTAGGCCGTGCCGATACTGATCGTGCCCTTGGTGTAGGGCTGAATGGCCTGCTTCTGCACCTGATCGATGGTCGGTCCCATCACGAACAGGGACAAGAACAGGGCCAGCCCGATCAGTACCTGGTTCGGCGGGATCGACGGGGTACCCAGGGCGCTGCGGGTCAGTGAGAGGACCACCACCAGCTTGGTGAACGAGGTCATCATCAGCAGGATCGCCGGAGCCACTCCGAGCACCGTGACCAGCGCAATGATCTGCAGCACCTGGCTGCGCTGGCCGGGCACGTTGATGGTGACGCCATTGCCGTCGTCGCTGCCACCGACCGGGCTGACCGGATTCTTCGGCTGGAGCGGGTCGTTCGGAGCGCTGAACGGGGCCGAGAGCTGAGCCGGTGACTGGATCCGCGCGGACGCCGGAACTGACGCTGACGACGCCCCGGCCGAGGTGAGCAACAGGGCGGCGCCGATCAGGATGCCCGCGCCCAGGCGGGCGAGCCGGCTCATCCCCGGCGCACCGTGAGTTCGCGCAGTGCCTCGATGCCCTGCTTCCAGGTGGACGGCGAGAGCACCGAGCCGCTGGCTGGCCGGCGCGGCTGCGGCACCGGCCGTTGGGCGCTGGCGGACGGACCGCCCGGTTGAGCGGCGGGTTGAGCGG
>CALMAR010000427.1 GCA_937859855.1 uncultured Kineosporia sp. | reverse complement strand
CCTGCTAGCCCTAGCAGCGGAGCTAGCACCGTTAACCCTGCTCTGACCAGGCAACTAGCGGCCTAGCACCCCTCCACCCACCACACCCGGAAACCGGCCAGGAGGCCACGATGAACACCCACATCCTGCTCACGCTGGCCCCCGTCGCGTGGGTCGCCCTCTACGCCATCGCCTGCCTGGTCTGGCCGTTCGGATCGTGCTGGCGTTGCGGCGGAGACGGCAAGATCCGCAGCCCGAAAGGTCGGCACTGGCGCCGGTGCAAGCGGTGCAAGGGCACCGGCGCCCGGTTACGGATTGGCCGCCGCATCGTCAACCGCTACAGCGACACGGCACGAAGAGGTCTCCGCTAAACGAACTCAGGACAATCTTGATCAACAAGACGGGCGGCGACCCGGCGAGCCACTACCGTGCCCGGTTGCTGCTGCAGATACTCGAAGAAGAACTCGACGTTTACTTGATCGTTGATGGCTGCTAGGGAGTCATCCTCCTCGGCCACCTCAACCCGCGCCCTGGTTGCTGGCCATAAGAGCGCCACCAGGAAAGACTCCCCGTGCGGGCTAATGAGCACAGCGCGGCAACCTGCTTCTTCAAGCCGATCGAACACGTAGCCCATCGTGTCGTCGGGCAGGGCGATGATGGTGGTGTGCTCGCCCGGCGTCTTGAGAGCCTGAGTGATCGTGTGGCGGAAGTCGGCAGAGCGCAACAGTCGAGACGCTCTTGGGACGACCCTTGCCCGTTCGGCGGCCCGCTCGGGGGCATCAGCGACCACGATCTGACCTCCTCTCGTTGTCGATCCAGGCTGTTGATATGGCCTGGATAGCAAAGTCAAACGCCTCGTCCAAGTCTCCATAGGAATCGACACGATTGATCGGGACTTCAGCGAACTCGTCTCCATCGCGATTGTGGTAGTGGACGTGTAAGCCCTTGTCATGGCATATGTCGTACACGGCCACTATGCGCCAAGTTCCACCCAGTTGTCGCCGCTGAGTTATGGCGAACTCGACCATACGGTCTCTCTCGTCATACTCGTAGCGGATCTTGTAGTCAGCGAACTCGCCGATGGCCACAGTCTCCCGGTATTCGGACACAGCGGTGTTTGGATCCGGTCTCCACGGCTCGAGCGGCGGACTCATGTCCACCAGACGACGAGAGCCACCTTTCTTGTTCGGCACGGAGCGCAATCTAGCAGTCACCTAAGGTTTCTAGGCTCGCCTTTGCGCCGCGCTCGTGTTCGCGCAGTGCTGCTGCTGAACCGGGCCGATCAACCCCCAGGCCGCTCGTGCAAGTTGAAGCTGCCCTGAGCGAGGTAGGCCAGCTCGGCTGGCCACTCCGGCCGCTGCTACGTCCCCCACGCCCACTTGCCGCAGGTGGTTTGGATCTGGTGACTCCTGGGCCCCACGTGCTCGGTCAGCATCCAGCCACCGCGAGATCCAGCCCGGTACGAGTCCTGCTCCTGGATCACGAACACAGGCCAGCCGGCGGCGTCCTGGACGAACTCGGCGGCCCAGCCCGGCCACCAGGGGGTGGCCCTCCTCGAACTCGACCGCCACCACCAGCGGATGCGTCTCCAAGTGAGCGGTCTTTCGCTCGAAGTCAGGGAAAGCCTCCCGGCACACGCGGCTGGAGCGGATCGGGACCGACACCGATGAGGGAGCGATCCGGTTCGATTTCATCGCAACTGGCGTTGAGTGGCAGCAGCGGTTCGCGGGTCCCGGCGAGGACGTACCCACCGCGGTCGTGTCTTCGTCAATAGGCCGGTGGCTGACTCTGGTCGATGATGAGCCGGAGGACTTCGAGCCGTACACGCTGCCGGAGCTGGACGACTGGGGGCAGGCCTGCCAGCGGCGGTACGCGGACCAGTTCAACGCGGTCCAGGTGATCGCGAAGACCGCCGGTCATGCGGTCCTTGTCCAGCAGCCGGACCTCGTGGCGCTCGCAGTCCGGTCCGTTGTTGAGGCGGCCCGGACCGGTCAGCGGCCGGTGCTGGACCGGGATCAGGTGGACCGACTGGGTGGCGTGCTGGTCCGGATCTGAACGACCCGGGCAATGGCGGACCGGGCCATCCCGGGCTAGGCGGATGATCCTTGAGCGGACCGGTCCGCGTTCAGGTCCTGGAGGGTGGTGACCTGGACGAGACGTCAGTTCTCGTCGTCGCTAGCTTTCTGCATTGGTCACCACGTAGATCCAGCGCTCCCGCACTGTAGGTGACTTGCGGCGCTGATAAAGGAGCCCGTTGTCGTCCCCGAACGGCCAGCGAAATGATCGAGGTGGCGCCTCGAAGTCTGCGTCAGCTGGGAACGACATGAGCTTCTGGTTAAGCGGACCACCTACACATCTGTACTTCTCCGGTGCGGGGGAGTCGTACTCGTGGCCGAGGTAAGGCCTCGACTGCCAGCGTGTCCCAGTCGATACGTACTGCGCACACTCTGGGCAGGCGCCCGGCTCATCGGCCTTGAAGTTCATCGGCAGCAGGCATCTAATCCACTCGCCACACAACGTCTTTAGATCGGCGTCGAAGTCGGGTTCCGGAGGTCGCGCTGTTGAATCGGCTGCGTGGACCATCACAAATTCAGTCGGCAAAACATGCCTTCCACCCACCTTGTCCAAGTGCGTAAGGGCCACGAGGGTGAACGGGCCCTCCTTCATCTGAGCCATTCTGCTTGCTAGCCCCTTCTGCCTTGCCGGTCGCGATGGCTTAATCATGCCGAGGAATAGGCCGCGACCTCACGGGCGGGGACGATGGCCGGTCCACACGCCAGGCCCAGTCGCTGAGCGGCGGCCATGGCGGATGACTGGCGGACGCGCTCGTCAGCAATCGCCCGTACGGCAGGACTGCCTCCGCCGTGCCTCCGGCATCGGGTTCCCTCCGACGATGGCCCAGCTCCTGCAGTTCGGACCGGTCCGGGTTCGGGCGCCGCAGCGCTGCTTCCGGGGGAACCTGCAGCGGCCAGCGCGACCAGATCTAACAGACTTACGAGCTCGGTCAACGGCGCTCGCCGATGTTGCTGGCGGAGCGCTACAGGAAGGCCAGCTCGGCGGGCCACTTCATCAGACTTGCCCACGTCAGCCAGTCGGACTGGAGGGGGGAGGTCTGGATGTGGTGCTCGCTGGGCCGGCGCCAGAGTTCAGCCGAGCGACCTCATGCTGAGGAGCCGCTCCACAGCGCTGTCGATCTCCGACTGGATCCGGTCGATGTCCGCGTGCCAGTAACGACGCGAGCCCCCTCTGGTGGCCTCTGCCTCGGCCGCTTGAGTGGTAGGTAGATGAAGGCATGCCCGGGTGTATGGCACCAGGTCAGCCGGAAGCAGTAGGGCCGCGACCGCGACTCGGGGCTGGGCATCAGCGATCTGTACCTCGGCAGTGCGCCTGCCTGGAGCTGGGTTGATTCGGATGGCCTGACCGAGTTCACGGAGCCCAGCGAGATAGAAGTCGATCCTGCGTTCCCTGATCAGGGCCTCGTTAGACTCGGCCGCCTGGCGCTTGGCAACGACGATCGACCAGGCCGCGAAGCCGATCGCAATGAGCGCACCGAAGGCGCCCACCACTTGAGCGCTGTCCACAACCCACGCGAACCCGTCCCGTTGCAGCATGGGAGGCGAGGATGCCAGAGCCACAGACCCACCGCCGAGGAAGAATGAGCGGCATGCCTCCCATTCGCCGCCGCTCACTCAGCTCTGTGCTGACCCAGAACATCGCCGCCGAGCGGGTTCGGCGCCGGATGGATCAGGGCGAGCTGGCGCGCCTGATCGGCGTGGACCGCTCCACAATCACTCGGATCGAGAACGGTGACCGAACGGTCAAGGTCGATGAGCTGGTGTCGTTATGCCAGGCACTCGATGTTCCCTTGATCAAGCTGGCCGAGGGTGTCGACCCCGCTGACCTGAGGCTCATGGGTCTAGCCGGCCCGGGTCGATGACGGGCATCCGCGAGCGCTCGGTGGACGTCGGCGGGTACCGGCTACAGGTGAAGGACGAGGGCGAGGGCCTGCCGGCCCCTCGATGTCGGGCCTGAGGGAGTCCGCTTTCGCGCGGACATCTATGTAGGCGGTGAGCAAGGGCCCGGCCATAGCGGTTCTCCTCGGATCAGGCCGCCCCGCCCTAACATTTCACCCGGGCGGGTGGCGGCAGTCGTGGACCCTCGACCCCGAGATCCATGGTAGCCGCCGTCCGCTCCCAGCGAGAGACGTTACAGGGCAGGCGCTTTCGGCGGTTCAGTCGCGCCAGTTCAAGCTCGCGGTCAGCCGCCGGTACTCGGCCTCATCCGCCACGTCATCCGGGACGACGCCATCCCAGTTCACGGGAACCGCAGCGCCTGGGGCCGTCGACGCCAGCACCTCCGCCACCACGCCCGGCGCCTGGCCGGCCCACTGCTCCCACTTGGGCCGGTCGGTGGCGGCGATCCGCCCGGACCTGACCGCGTCCGTTAGCAACGCGTCGCGGCGTTCCTGCAACAGCGGGCGGGCATCGGCCATCAACTGGTCAGCCCTCGCCATGAGTGGCCGCATCGCCGCATCAACCTGGGCGGCAACGGTCTGATCGAGGTTCGTCACGGGGCCTCCCGGCCTGCGAGCCGACCCTGGCGGGACGGCGTTGGTTTGAAGACCTCGACCCCGCTCCCAGGGTAGGCCGTCCGGTCGCCTGGTGGCCGGCAGATCGCACGGGATCAGCGAGTGAGCGGCCTGGCGGCCACGCCGGGGGATCGACTCTCCCTGATGCTCCTGGCGTGCGAAGTCGAGAGGACGAAACGCTGGCGGAGCTGACTGGCGAAGCAAATGAAGACCCGGAAGGGATGTTTCCGCTCCGGTCAGCGGCCGAGGTGGGCAAGTTGCTGGGCCATTCCAGTGACTGGGTTCACTCAGCGGCCAAGAGCGGGGCGCTGCCCTTCGTGTATCTGGGCGACGATGCTTCTCGCCGGGGAGGTCCAGGCCGCAAGGTGCGCATGTTCCGTAATGATCACGTCCGCCAGTTTGTGCTTGATCGGACTATCGAATGATCCAGTCGGGATCACCCCTGTCCCCGACATCGGATCAGCGATCCAGCACCGTACGAGGCCGATGGGGCTCCGGTCAGACTGCAGCCCGTGATTGACGACATCGACCTCACTCAGCCGTTCCAAGGCATCGGCGCCGACATGATCGCGGAGGCCGCCATCGGCGTGATGGCCGATCCTCATCGGGGCGCGCTGGCGGGCCTGATCCCCTTGTTCTCCCGGGCGCTCAAGCTGGCTCAGCGTGAGACCTCCTGGCAGCAAGCCCGCGCTGCCGTCATGTGGGCGCACGCCGCGGAATCAGCAGGCCAGGCGGCCGAATCCCTAATTGACCGAGCCGAGTCAGATCCGGACCGGCTGCACCTGGCCGTCAGCGCCGCCGCGGGCGCCGCCACCGCAAGGTACCCGGCCCGAATCGTCGCGCTGGGCCGTGCTCTGGCTGGCGGCCTGCTGGCGGAGAGCGAGACAAAGCTCGACCTTGAGCAGCAGGTCATCGACGCTCTCTCGGTTCTGGAGCGCCCGCATCTGGAGACCCTCGTCGTCCTGGAGCATGGTGATGATGGTGTCCGCGCCGCCTTGATCGACGGCGTCGGCCTGGGAACTCTTCACGATCGCATGGGCTACGGTGTCGCGTTCTCGCGGATCATGTCCGCGCTTGAGAGCGGCGGCCTGGCAACAAGCGACCCGCGCCTATTCGACCCAGCGGCGATCGCCAGCGTCGGCTCAGCTGAACACTGGCGGCCCACCGAGTTCGGCCGAGAAGTCCTCAGCCGCCTTCGCGAGGCCGGCCTGCAGAGCGAGCAGGACTAGTTGCCCTGGACCAGGGAGGACTGAGCCCCCCTGACCATCGAGAGCACTGCAGACACAGTGGGCCTCCCGTCCGCACTACAACTCTAGCCAACCTATGTATTCTAGAGTTCCATGAGGTCCCGAGAGACGAAACCGCGCCGCACCCAAGCGCAACTCGCCGTCGCCGCTGCCATCCTCGCCGACAGCACGAGCCGGCACTATGGCTACGAATTGAGCAAGGCCGCCGGGGACATCCGCTCCGGCGTCCTGTATCCGATGCTGCAGCGCTGGTACGAGATGGGCTGGCTCGTCGACGGCTGGGAAGACCCCGCCGAAACAGCGAAGGAGAAGCGGCCGCCGCGCCGCTACTACGAACTCACCGAGGAAGGCCGGGGCGGCCTGAGCCAGCTCCTCGCGTCCGCCCCGCAGCCCACCGGATCCACGCGCCGCCTGGGCTGGGGGACTGCCTGATGGCCATTATCCGCGACATCATCCTGTGGCTGCTCGGCTCCGCTGCCTTGGCATCGATGGCGCTCGGGTTCTTTCCCGACTTCTTCATGCAGTTGATCGCTCGCATCTATCCCGCCGATGATCCCCGCCGGCGGGAGCGGATCGCGGAGCTGTACAAGATTCCGCGGCGGGACAGGTTCTGGTGGGTCGGCTGCCAGCTGTCCCAGGCCCTGTTCGACGGCCTCGGAGCGCGGCGCCGGGAACGTGCCACCCGCCGCGCCGCCAGACTCATCCGTAGGCTTTGGAGAAATCCCCTGGAGCTGATCAAAGAGCGGGACGCCCAGACGCTCGCCCTGATGGCCGAGGTCCAGAAGCAACAGAGGGATATCCAGCGCTTGACCCAGCGCATCAGTGCCGTCTCCCGCCCAGAATCCGATGATCTCTACGCACCGCCAGGTAGGCGAACCCGATCACTGAGTGGCAGCGAAGCACTTGAGGGGCCGCAGGGCGAGAGCCGGGGGATGCTGAACCTTACGGCCGTTAACCATTCGGCGCGGCCGTAGTCGAGGGGGTCGCCCCGCCCAGAGTCCGGTTCCCGCGGCCGGCCTGCGCAAGGCTGGCCTGCTGAGCGGAAGCAACGAGTAGTCCGATGGCCATCACCATTCCTGACGCATTGGGTCTGCGATCGTGACGTCCAACCCGTAGTCCAGCGCCGCGCGGGCCGGTGAATGCGGACGCGGCGTCAGAGCGGGGGGCAACCACTCCTCAAACCGGGTGCTCGCGGCGTAGGCCAGAGTGTCGACGAAGTCGTCGTGCCGGCCGTTGGGG
>CALMAR010000426.1 GCA_937859855.1 uncultured Kineosporia sp. | reverse complement strand
GTCCTGCAGCGTCTCGGCCTCCGGCAGCGCCTCCTGCTCCACCGCGGTCAGGTGCTGCGGGTCGGCGCGGGCGGCGGCGAGGACGTCGTCCGGCAGCCGGTCCGCCAGCTCGGCGTCCCGCTCCAGCGCGCCCGCCGTCCGGCCCAGCGCGAACAGCCGGACCGGTGAGTCCCAGCCGGCAGCTGCGGTGTGCCGCTCCAGCTCGACCACGACCCGGGTCACGGCATCCTGCTGCGGTTCGGGCTGCGGTTCGCTCACCCGCCGCATCCTAGGGACGAGCGGGCCGCCGTCCGAACGGGCCATCCGGTACCGGATCGATAGCGTGCCGAGACCGACCCGGTGAGGGAACCCCAGGTTCGGTGGGTAAGTTCTGCTTGCGTGACGTTCGAGCGCGATCCCCGCGGCCCCCGGCCAGTCCTGAGACGGCGTCGGCGAGGTGCCCTGGCTCCGACCCTGATCGCGGTCGGCGTGCTGATCGTCCTCGGCCTGATCCTGTCCACGGTCTGGACCGACGTGCTGTGGTACCAGCAACTCGGCTACACCAAGGTCTACCGCACCCAGCTGCTGACCCGGGTGGTGCTGTTCCTGCTGGGCTTCCTGGTGATGGCGGCCGCGGTCGGCAGCAGCCTGCTGATCGGCTACCGGAGCAGGCCGATCTACGCACCGGTATCCACCGAGCAGGCCGGGCTGGACCGCTACCGGGACAGCATCGAGCCGCTGCGCCGGCTGGTCGGGCTGGCGGTGCCGGCGGTGATCGGCCTGTTCGCCGGCTCCGCCGCCGGCCAGCAGTGGCAGACCGTGCAGCTGTGGCTGCACGGCACGTCCTTCGGCACCAAGGACGCCCAGTTCGGCAAGGACATCTCGTTCTTCGTCTTCACGCTGCCGTGGCTGCAGTTCGTGATCGGCTTCCTGACCGCCTCGGTGTTCCTGGCCGCGTTGTCGGCCGCGGTCACCCACTACCTGTACGGCGGGTTGCGGCTTCAGGGGCCGGGCCAGAAGCTGACCTCGGCAGCCCGGATCCACCTGTCGGTGCTCGCCGCGCTGTTCCTGCTGCTGCGCGCACTGGACTACTGGGTCGGGCGGTATGCCCTGGCCACCAAGGACTCCCGGCTGATCACCGGATTGACCTACACGGACGCGAACGCGGTGCTGACCGCCCGCGGCGTGCTCGCCGGGATCGCGGCGATCGTGGCGGTGCTGTTCCTGGTCACCGCCGTCGTCGACCGGTGGCGGCTGATCCCGCTGTACGGGGTCGCGCTGCTGATCGTCTGCGCGATCGTGATCGGTGGGATCTACCCGGCGGCGGTGCAGCGGTTCAAGGTGACGCCGAACGCGCAGACGCTGGAGAGCAAGTACATCCAGAAGAACATCAACGCCACCCGGGCCGCCTACGGCCTGGCCGACGTGCAGACCACACCGTTCCCGGCCCGCACCGAGGCCGAGCCGAACGCGCTGCGGGCCGACGCGGAGAGCATCCCGGGCATCCGGCTGCTGGACCCGTCGCTGGTCAGCGACAGCTTCCGGCAGCTGCAGCAGATCAAGCAGTACTACTCGTTCCCCGACAGCCTGGACGTCGACCGCTACAGCATCAACGGGTCGTCCCGTGACGCCGTGGTCGCCGTCCGGGAGTTGGCGCTGGACCAGGCCGAGCTGAGCGGGCAGCGCAGCTGGTTCAACGACCACATCGTCTACACCCACGGGTTCGGCATGGTCGGCGCCTACGGCAACCAGCGCAGCGCGGACGGCCAGCCGGTGTTCTTCCAGTCCGGCATCCCCTCGGACGGCAAGCCGACCATCCCGACCAGCGGCCAGCCGCAGCCGTACCAGCCGCGGGTGTACTTCGGCGAGAAGTCGCCGGACTACTCCATCGTCGGCGGGGCGCCGGGAAAGGGGTCGCGCGAGCTCGACTACCCGGACGACGCCAGCGCCAGCCGCCAGGTCAACACCACCTACACCGGCAAGGGCGGCATCCCGATCGGGTCGCTGTTCCGCAAGCTGCTGTTCGCGCTGAAGTTCAAGCAGCAGAACATCCTGCTCTCCGGCGCGGTGAACTCGGACTCCAAGATCCTCTACGACCGGACGCCGCGGCAGCGGGTGGAGAAGGTCGCGCCCTTCCTGACCCTGGACGGCGACCCGTACCCGGCGGTGGTGGACGGGCGGATCAAGTGGATCATCGACGCCTACACCACCTCGGCGCACTACCCGTACTCGCGCAGCAAGGTGCTGGAGGACGCCACCTCCGACTCCATCACCGCCCGCAACGGCGCGGTGGTCGCGCTGGACAACCGCCGGATCAACTACATCCGCAACTCGGTCAAGGCGACGGTGGACGCCTACGACGGCACGGTCACGCTGTACGCCTGGGACGAGCAGGACCCGGTGCTGCAGTCCTGGAAGAAGGTGTTTCCCGACACGATCAAGCCGCTGGCGGACATCGACGGCGACCTGATGTCGCACCTGCGCTACCCCGAGGACCTGTTCAAGGTGCAGCGCGACCTGCTGCAGACGTACCACAACACCGATCCCGGGGCGTTCTACAACCAGCCGGACTTCTGGCAGGTGCCCGACGACCCGACCCGGACCAGCAGCAACGAGCTGCAACCGCCCTACTACCTGACCCTGCAGATGCCGGGCACCACGGCGCCGTCGTTCTCGCTGTCCTCGACCTACGTCGTGCAGGGAGGCACCCGCAACGTGCTGACCGGATTCCTCGCCGTGGACGCCGACGCCGGCACGCAGGCGGGCACGAAGAGGGCGGGGTACGGCCAGATCCGGTTGCTGCAGCTGCCACGCGACACCGCCGTGCCCGGACCGGGGCAGGTGCAGAACAACGTGCTGTCCGACACCGTGGTGTCCTCGCAGCTGAAACTGCTGCAGGGCACGGACTCCACGGTCGAGCGCGGCAACCTGCTGACCCTGCCGCTGGCCGGAGGCCTGCTGTACGTGCAGCCGGTGTTCGTGCGCGGCACCGGGCGGGGCTCCTACCCGCTGCTGCGCAAGGTGGTGGTGGCCTTCGGTGACAAGATCGGCTTCGCGGACACCCTGGACGACGCCCTCGACCAGGTCTTCGGCGACACCGGCACGACTCCGCCGAAGAATCCCGAGACCGGCACCGGCGGCAACGCCGACGTGCAGGCGGCCCTCGCCGACGCCCAGCAGGCGTTGACGGACAGCGCCGCGGCGCTGAAGGCCGGTGACTTCGCGGCCTACGGCGCGGCGCAGAAGCGCCTCCAGGCCGCTATCCAGGCGGCCGTGGACGCCCAGGGACGCGCGGGGACGTCGAAGACCTCCAAGTCGTCCAAGAAGACCTCGAAGTCCACGCCGAGGCCGTCCCCCTCGGGCTGACGCCGATTTGCTGCCCGTCGCCACCGGTGTGTAACGTTGCCGGAGCCGACGCGGGGTGGAGCAGCTCGGTAGCTCGCTGGGCTCATAACCCAGAGGTCGCAGGTTCAAATCCTGCCCCCGCTACAAAGAAAGTGCAGGTCAGAGGCGGTTTCCGGAGATCCGGGAGCCGCCTCTGATCGTCTTCCGCAGTTTCCCGCAGGACTCGACGCCACGGTGCGGTACGGACTGGTTCAGATCAGTTCTGCCTGGCCGCACTGGAGCGCCGCAGGCAGCCGACGTCCGAACTCGGGAACGGTGCTGTGCGAGCAGAATCGCTGGCCGCAACGCACGCGACGTGCGGCTGCCCCGCCGCGATCCTCACGGGCGTGCTCTGTCGTGACCCGCGATCCTGCTGCGCACCGCTACCGAAGGGGAGCTCATTTGATGGACACGAGGAAGATTGCCACCCTCACGGGCTGGCTGATGATAGGCACGTTCGTCACGTCCATCCCGGCGTACTTCCTTCTCTACGCCCCGGTGCGGGACAACCCCGACCTCATCACCGGAACGGGCGCCGACCCCACCGCCAGCGTGGCTTTCGGCGTCGTCCTCGAACTCGTCCTGATCATCGCCAACGTCGGCACCGCTGTCGTGCCCTACGCGCTGTTCAAGCGGTACAACGAAGGCCTGGCCCTGGGCTATCTGGCCGCCCGCCTGGTCGAGAGCATCTTCATTGCCATCGGGATCGTCAGCCTCCTCACCTTCCTGTCCATGCGGCAGGAGGGAACCGCAGGCTCCGACGCGGCTTTCGGACAGCTGCTCGTCGCGATCTACGACCGGGCGTTCCTGGTCGGGCCGGGCTTCTTCGCCGGTGTCGCGAACGGAATGATCTTGGGTTCGCTGATGTATCGGTCCGGGCTGGTGCCACGAGGCATGGCGGTGCTCGGGATCATCGGAGGTCCGCTGGTCGCCGCCGCAGGCGTCGCCGTCATGTTCGGTGTCACCGAGCGCGGATCGGCGCTGCAGGGCCTCGCCACGATCCCGGAGTTCATCTGGGAGCTGTCATTCGGCGTCTACCTCATCGTCAAGGGCTTCAGGTCCGCTCCGGCCGCGGCCGGCCGGTAGCACGACGCCCAGCAGATCCGGATGGTGTCGTCGTGCGCGTCTGCGGCTAGGTGGGTGCCGCGCAGTGTGGTCGGCGTCCTGCAGATCCGACGTTCGGCAAACCGCCCTGGGGTGGGCACAGAAGCTGGCTGGGTGCTGCTGCGTGATCTTCCGCTCGGCGTACGTCGGGCCTGGTTCATCCGGTCCCGGCATACGACCGTCTGTGCACTCAGGGGTCAAGGGCGGGGATCCGCCGTCCGATTGCGTGAAGGTGAGTTGGGGGATGAGCGCGTTCGAGGGGATGAGGGACGACGTCCCCCCCATCGCGCTGTACCCGCGGCTGCTGCTTCTTCGTGACACGTACGGCATCCGGCGGCTGGTGGCCGAAGTGGCCAGCACGGCATCGTCGATGCTGCTCCTGATAGCCGTGGTGATCCCCGGGGACTGGGTCAGCTCCCCGAGCATCCTCTTGACCATGGCCCCGGCGCTCACGCTGGGGCTTCTGTTGACGATCCTTTTCGGGACGGAGCGCCGGCCAGGGAAACCGGTGCTGCGGTCGGCGCCGGCACAGGTGCTCGTCGGGACCTCCGGCGGGCTGTTCGCCCTGTCGGTGACCATCCTGCTGGCGACCTTCGATGGCGATCGGCTGAAACCGATCCTCGGCGGCATCGTGATCGTGACGTTGCTGTCCCTGTGGGTGCGGGAGTTCCTCAGGGTCAACCAACACGCCGATCTGCTGGGGCGGCTGACATCCCAGGCCACGACCGACCCGCTGACCGGCGTCGGCAACCGGCGATCGCTGGCGACGGCGATGGACGACCTGTTCGCCCTGGACGGTCCACTGGCGGTGCTGACGATCGATCTGGACCGCTTCAAGGAGATCAACACCCTGCTCGGCCACCACATCGGTGACGAGCTCCTGATCGCCGTTGCCGCCAAGATCCGGCGAGAGTGCGGCTTGGGCAGGACGTTCCGTCTGGGTGGCGACGAGTTCGCGGTCCTGACGTTGAGCACCCCGGCCCAGGCCGAGGAACTCGGGGCGAGGCTGATGAGCCGGATCGAGGAGTTGGTGGGGACGATTCCGGGAACGGGCCAGGTCGACGTTGCGGCCAGCATCGGGATCGCTCACCGGTACGGAGAAGGTACGGCCCGGGTCGATCCGGCCACGATCCTCAACCGCTCGGCCGAGGCCATGCGGGCTGCGAAGGTTGCCGGCCGGGCCCGAGTGGTGACCTTCGGCGGCAAGCTCGCCCAGCAGCAGCACCGACGTCGCGTCGTCGAGCGTCGGTTGCGGCAGGCGGTCGCGGAAGATCGCATCGAACTGTGGATTCAGCCGGTGATCAGCCTGTCCGAGCTGCGGATGGTGGGGGGCGAACTGCTGGCTCGTTGGACGGACGACGAACTCGGCCCGGTCTCACCGGCCGAGTTCATCCCCGCAGCCGAGGACTGCGGCCTGATCGTCGAGCTCGGCCTGCAACTGACCCGCAGCGCGATGCGGATCTGGAAAGACGTCGGAGCCGCAGCCGCGGGACTGACCGCCGGGGTGAACGTCTCCGCCGCGCAACTTCGGATGCCCTGGTTTGCCACGATGGTCGACCAACTGCTCGCGGAGATCGGCGTCGCCCCGGAACTGCTGACGATGGAGGTCACCGAGTCGGTCCAGATCGAGGACAACGACCCGGCCGTGGCGATGCTCTGGCGGCTGGCCGACATGGGGATATCGGTCTCCCTGGACGACTTCGGCACCGGGTTCTCCTCACTCAGTCTGCTCAGCCGGCTGCCGATCCGGGGACTCAAGTTGGATCGCTCGCTCACCCAGCAACTTCACGAACCCCGAGGGAACGCCATCGCCCGGTGCGTCACGGAGATGGCCCACGACCTGCACGTCGACGTCGTGGCCGAGGGAATCGAGACGCCTCAACAGCTGGAGGCAGCACGCCGGCTCGAGGTGGGCTTCGGGCAGGGATGGTTGTTCGCCCGGGCGATCCCGCCGACGGAGTTCGCCGAGTTGGTCCGCGACCCGTCGTGGTTGCAGGCGCGCCTGATCGTCAACAGCTGATCCTCCGCAGCCATCGTGCTAGGCCGGCACGGGGCTGCGCAGGCTGCCGACGGTCACGTGCGGCCAGCTGATCTTGTCGAAGTTGAGCAGCACGGTCTGCACGTACTGCAGCCACCGGAAGGGCTCTCCACCGGCCGGGGTGACCAGGGTCTGCTGGAAGGTGGCGAACACCTGGACGGCGTCGGCGTTGACTTCGAGGAACGCCGTGTTGGCCGTGCCCCCGCCGAGCGTCGGCACCGGCAGTGTCGTGACGGTGAGAGTGACGGTGTCGTGGAACGTCGCCCCGGTCGGTGGTGCCGGCAGTGCCGTGGTGGGGTTGTCCACCATGGCCTGGGTGAAGCCGGCCGGGTTGGCGTCGGGGGGCAGGCGGAACTGGTTCGGGGCGGCCAGGACCATCTGCGGGAACTCCTTCTTCGCCCTGGCGAGCTTCTTGGCGAAGTCCGGGTCGGAGTTGAGGACCCGCTTCTGTCCGATCTCGAACGGGACGATGTTGGACTCGGGCATGGCGGGCCAGACGTCGCCGGCGAACCTGGCCAGGCCCTGGGCGAGCACGACCGTGCCGTGCGGGATCGAGGCGAGCCGCGCGACCGTCGGCGGCTCCTGCGGTTTCGTCGTCGCCGGGACGGCGGCCCAGAGGCCGGGCTCCACGTGCCGGCCCCCGCCGGTGGCGGGGTCCGCGGTGTGGTTGGTGTACGTGGTCCCGTGCATCGTGATGTCCGGCTGGCGGAAGCCCCGGTTCGGGATGGAGTCCAGGGGGTTGATGAAGTCGATCGTGTCGGTCGTCAGGTCGAGCTCGAGGAACTCGTCCTCCCCCTTCCCGGTACGGAAGAACGGCCGCCAGATCGTGTTGAACCCGGACCCGGTCCACCCCCCGCTCATCCACGCGAGGGGATCACGCGGCGGGGCCGGGACAGCGAGCACGTCGGCGTCTGCGTTCGTGGGCCCCTGGTCGGGGCCGGGGATCGGCGGCTTCGGGACGTACAGGAAGGTGCCGCTCGTGGTGGGTGTCGTCATGACTCAGCTCCCTCGTGCCGTGCCCACGGGCGCGGGCGATGTTCTCGACGTAGTAGAGAGCGCGCCGGAACCGTCCTGATACGACCGATGGCCGCGGCGCAGCTCCTGCATCCGCTGGGTCGGGTGGACGGCGACCGAGCCGCCCGAGCCCGGGCCCGAGCCGCCGGGCTCAGTTCGGGAACGCGGTCCAGCGGGCGGCGGCCGCCACGGCGCCCAGCACCAGCAGCGCGCCGCGAGCGACCAGCAGGACGCTGAGCTCGACCTTGCGCAGCAGCAGCTGCACGTGCCTCGGCAGGTCGTCCAGCACGCTCTGCAGCT
>CALMAR010000425.1 GCA_937859855.1 uncultured Kineosporia sp. | reverse complement strand
TCACCCCCGCCCTGTTCCCTCCGCCCCCGGAGAGCGACGGCGTGATCGCCGCGCTGGAGTACTACCGCGGGAACCGGCTGGGTTTAGATCCCGGCCGGGCGGCCAAGATCTCGGCGCTGGCCAAGGTGGCCGACCTGGCCGTGGCCCGGGTGATCGCCCAGGCCCAGCTGAGCGAGATCGCCGATGACCGGCTGGCGGTGACCACGGTGGTCGGCGGAATCTCGCAGGCTCAGGATGTGGATTCCGCGGTGCGGATCGCGCTGGAGATGGTGCGGAAGGCCTTCGGCTGGGTCTACGGCTGCTACTGGAAGATGGACGAGGACCACCACGTGCTCCGGTTCGGGCTCGAATCCGGTTCTCCCGGCGAGGAATTCCGCCGGGTGACGCTGGCCGCCTCGTATTCCGAGGGAGCAGGCCTGTCCGGGCGGGCCTGGAAGTCTCGCGACCTGGTGTTCGTGCCCAACCTGGCCGACCTGCCCGACTGCGCGCGGGCCGCCGCGGCGCCCCGCTCCGGGATCCGGTCGGCGATGTGCTTTCCGATCATCATTGGCGGCCGGGTGATCGCCACCATGGACTTCCTGGCCACCCGGACGCTGAAGCTGTCGGACTCCCGGGTGTCGGCGCTGCGCAACGTGCAGCAACTGGTGTCCCAGCGGATCGAATCCCTGCAGCGGGCGGAGATGGAGGCGGACAACTCGCGAGGGCTGCTGGAGACCGTGTCCCAGTTGCGGGCGGCCACCCAGGATGCCCAGCAGGTGGCCAACGAGGCGGTCGCCCGGGCTGGGACGATGACCGGCGAGGTGGACAACCTGGGCCAGGCCTCGGCGGCCATCGGCGATGTCATCAAGATCATTTCCAGCATCGCCGACCAGACCAACCTGCTGGCCCTGAATGCCACCATCGAAGCGGCCCGGGCCGGGGACGTCGGCAAGGGTTTCGCCGTGGTGGCCAGCGAGGTGAAGGAGCTGGCCCGCGAGACCGCGCACGCCACCGGGCAGGTGGCCGAGCAGATCGCGGCCATCCAGGCCAACACCACGTCGGTGGCGTCCGGTATCCACGCCACCAGCGAGATCATCGGCCGGATGGATTCGGTCCAGGCCCGGATCGGCGCGGTGATCGAGACCCAGGCCGCTATGGCCTCCCAGTTCGCCCGGCACTGAGGTCTGCTCACCGGCAGTAGGCATTTCCCGCGCGTGGCTTACCCGATATGCGGGTCTTGATCTCATAGCGTGTCCGCGTGCGAATCCTGGGACGGCGTACACGCAGTGACGTCACGGCTGGTGCATCGGTAGCCCGAACGGCGCAGCCGCCGCGATCGTGGCGGCGGACCGCCCGGCGAGCGGTGGATGTGCTGATGCCCTACTGGTTCGTGCTCAGCGGCCTGGTGCTGGGGATCGGGTCGATCGTCCAGCACGATCCGCTGGCCGCCGCCTGCGCCGCGATCGCTGGGGTGGCGGCGGCCTTGCTGTATCACCTGCGAGCCCGTCATTACCGGGGGCAGGCCAGAACCTTGCGTGAGCGGCTGCGCGTGCAGCGGATGGAGTCCGCCAACACGATCGCCGGGCTGGAGGAGAACCTGCGTGCGCTGAGCACGCAGATCTGGGAGCTGAGATTCGCCGAGCACTCGGCCCGGATCAAGTTCGAACTGGCTGCGGCCAAGATGTACGAGCAGCAGAAGGCCCGGGCCGAGGCACTGCCCACCCAGCCTCTGGATCTGGCCGAGCTGCAATCCGGCTCGGCCTTCTTCACCGAGTCGCTGGCCAGCTGAGCAGTCGCACCGGAACTACTTGTCGACGTCGCCGACCACGAAGAAGGTCGAGCCGAGCACGGCGACCAGGTCGGAGATCAGGCAGCCAGGCAGCAACCGGCTGAGCACCTGAACGTTGTTGAACGACGCCGAGCGCAGTTTCAGCCGCCAGGGCACCTTGTCGCCCTTGGAGACCAGGTAGTAACCGTTGATGCCCAGCGGGTTCTCGGTCCAGCGATAGATGTGCCCCTCGGGTACGCGAAGCACCTTGGGCAGCCGCACGTTGATCGGGCCGGCCGGAAGGGAGCGCAGCCGGTCTGCGCACACCTCGATCAGGTCGAGGCTGACGTGGATCTGCTCCAGCAGCACCTCGAAGCGGGCCAGGCAGTCGCCCTCGGAGCGGCTCACCACCCGGCCGGGGCCGCCGGCGGCGAACAGTTCTCCGTAAGCCAGGTAGGGCTCGTCCCGGCGCAGGTCCAGGTCCAGCCCGCTGGCCCGGGCGATCGGCCCGCTCACCCCGAACGCGGCCGCGGTGGCCTTGTCCAGCACGCCGACGTCCCGGGTCCGGGCCCGCAGGATCTCATTGCCGATCAGCATGGATTCCAAGCGGGGCAATCGCTTTCGCACCGATGCGGTGGCGGCCAGTACCCGGTTCAGCCATCCGGCGGGCAGGTCCTCCTTCAGCCCGCCGACCCGGTTGAACATGAAGTGCATCCGCCCGCCCGACACCTCCTCCATCACCGCCTGAAGCTCTTCCCGCTCGGTGAAGGCGTAGAACACCGGCGTGATCGCGCCCAGTTCCAGCGGATACGACCCGGAGAACATCAGGTGGTTCAGCACCCGGTTGAGCTCGGCCAGCAGGGTCCGGGCCCAGACCGCGCGGACCGGAACCTCCATCCCCAGCAGTTCCTCGGCGGCCAGCACCACCCCGAGTTCGTTGGCGAAGGCGGACAGCCAGTCGTGCCGGTTGGCCAGCACGATGATCTGCCGGTAGTCCCGGACCTCGAACAGTTTCTCCGCCCCGCGGTGCATGTAGCCCACGATCGGCTCGGCGCTGACCACCCGCTCGCCGTCCACGACGACCCGCAACCGGAGCACACCGTGGGTGGCCGGGTGCTGGGGGCCGATGTTCAGCACCATGTCGGACGTCGCCAGCGCCCCGGCACCCATACCCACCGTGAACGCGGCCGGGCCGTCCTGAGCCGGGCCAGGCTGAGTGGCGGTCACGGTGGGAGTCTGCCACTGATCCGGGGCGGGCCCTTGTGCGATGCTGCCGGCATGACGTCGGTACCGCGCTCCGGCCGGGGGCTGCGCCCGGGTGCGGATGTATTCAGCCCGGCCGGGATCACCTGGACGCCGGTGGCGGTGGCGCTGGCCTCCTTGCGCCGGGTGCTGATGCTCGGGCTGCTCGCCGTCCTCGCGGTCCTGATCGTTGTGCTCGGCGTCGTCACCGGTCTGCCTGCGCTCTACCTGGCCCTGCTGATTCCGCTCGGGGCAGCGGTTTTCGGCTGGATCACGATCGGCCGACAGGTCGCGGCCTACGGTTATGCCGAGCGCTCGGACGATCTGCTGATCCGCAAGGGGCTGATGTTCCGCTCGATGGTGGTGGTGCCCTACGGGCGGATGCAGTTCGTCGACGTGCAGGCCGGTCCGCTGGAGCGCGCGTTCCACATCGCCCAGGTGCAGCTGCACACCGCCTCGGCGTCCACCGACGCGGTCATCCCCGGGGTGCTCGAGGAGGAGGCCGCCCGGCTGCGAGACCGACTGGCCTCCCGTGGCCAGGCCCGGCTGGCTGGTCTGTGACCCGGGTGTGACCAGTCAGCCCCCAGCACCCCAGGTTCCGGAGGTCCCTTCGGATCCTCCGGTCGCTTCGGATCCGCTGACTCCGCCGGCCGCATCCATCCGGCTGGCCGACGGGCAGTGGCATCGGATGCATCCGCTCACGCCGGTGGTCCGGTCGTGGCGGTTCCTGATCGTCATCCTGATCTTCTTCGGGCACAACGCCAGCAATGGGCTGGCGGGCGACTCGTGGTGGCGGGACCTGCGCGGGGCCGGACCCACCGGCCGGGTGATCGCCCTGATCACCGGCGCGGTGCTGCTGGTGCTGGTGGCCGGAGGCGGCCTGGCCTATGCCTGGTGGCGGGTCACCCGGTTCCGGATCGGGCCGGAGGCCCTGGAACTGAACCAGGGCATCCTGTTTCGCCAGCATCGCAGCGCCCGGCTGGACCGGGTGCAGACCATCGAGGTGGCCCAGCCCTTCGTGGCCCGGCTGGCTGGGCTGGCCCGGCTCACCCTTGAAGTGGCCGGTGGGCGGAACTCCGGGGTGAGGCTGGAGTTCCTGACCGAGACCGACGCCCAGAGCCTGCGCAATCACCTGCTGGCCCGGGCGGCCGGGGTGCGGTACGACGACGGCGAGGAGGCCCCCGAAGCGCCGGAGCAGCAGATCGCCGAAGTGCCGGTGCCGCGGCTGCTGCTCTCACTGCTGCTGTCCACTCCGGTGATCACGCTGGTGATCGTGCTGGCCGCGCTGGCGGTGATCTCGGGCATGGCCCGCAGCGCCGGCCCGTTCCTGGCCACCGTCCCGGCTCTGCTCGGGGTGATCGGGCTGGTCTGGGGCCGCTTCAACGGCGGTTTCACCTTCCGGATCGCGACTTCCCCGGACGGGCTGCGGTTGCGCTACGGGCTGCTGGAGCATCGCGCGCAGACCGTCCCGCCGGGGCGGGTACAGGCGGTCCGGCTGACCCAGCCGGTGCTGTGGCGGCTGGCCGGCTGGTGGACAGTCGAGGTCAACATCGCCGGGCACGTCGCCGGAGGCAGCCGGCAGCAACGGTCCGAGACGGCGTATCGGCTGATGCCGGTGGCCACCCGGCCGGAGGCGATCCGGATCCTCCGCCTGGTGCTGCCGGACCTGGGAGTGCAGGCGCCTCACGATCCGTGGCGGGTCGTGGAGGCCGGGCTGACCGGCTCGGGCCCGGACGAGGGTTACCTGGTGGCGCCGCGCCGGGCGCGATGGGTGGATCCAGTGGGGTGGCGGCGGACCGGCGTATGGGTGACCACGCAGGCGCTGCTGATCCGCCGGGGCCGGGTGCGCAGGCTGCTGGACGTCGTCCCGCACGCTCGCACCCAGAGCCTGGCGCTGGCCCAGGGCCCGCTGCAGCGCAGGCTGAACGTGGCCTCTTTCGTGCTGCACTCGACCCCGGGGCCGGTGCATCCCGTGGTGCCGCATCTGGACGCGCACGACGCCGCACAGTTGTTGTCCGATCAGGCGGAACGGGCAGAGGGCGCACGTGGTGCGGCCGGCCCGGAACGCTGGATGGAACAGCCCTCACCGGCGGCAGCAGAAGAGCCCTGAGCCAGGTCAAAGTCATTGCATTGCAGCGACTTTGGCGAGACTGGTTCAGCCTGGCCCGGTTCCTGCCGAAGTTCGCTTCGGCGCTGGCGGCTCTGATCCGGCCAATGAGGGCCGCCGAAACTCCTGTCTCCGGACTGCTCCACCGGCCCGCGGACCTATGTCGCGATGCCGCCCCTGCTGTCGGCGAGACCAATCTGGATGCGGCGCGGATCGATCTGATCACGGCGCTGATCACGGCGCTGGAGGCGCTGGAGGCGCTGAAGTCCGCGGCGGCGGCGCAGGCTTTTGCGACGGCGGGGTTCGCGCGGTGTCGCAGCGGGCTCGGCCGCGGGGGGCAGGAGTACGCCGCTACGTCAGCCCGCCAGCTGTCCCATCTCCCACCCGGACAGGGAGCTCACTGGGCCGGTCCCGGCTCGCTGGCGCGGTCACCGTCTCCGCGAGGGTCCCGGCCAGCCGGGGGAGCACCTCGCTCAGCGGTGCGTCCAGCCGGACCGTGGCGTGCTTGTCGCCACGGGTCGGACCCTGATTGACGATGGCGACCGGGGTGCCCCGTTGAGCACAGCGCAGCACGAACCGGAAGCCAGACATCACGGTCAGCGATGAGCCCAGAACGAGGAGACAGGCAGCGTCGTCCACCAACCGGAAGCTCAGATCTACCCGATACCGCGGGACGGTCTCGCCGAAGAACACCACGTCCGGCTTGATCACGCCGCCACACAGTTCGCAGCCGACCGTCACGAAACTCATCAGCTCGTGGCCGGGTAGATCGACGTCGCCATCCGGGTTGACCTCCGGATCGAAACGCATGGCCCGGGCGTCGAACTCGGCGTTGACCTCGCGCAGCCGCTGATCCAGCCGGCTCCGGGCGGAGAGCGCGCCACAGTCCAGGCAGATGACCCGGCTGAGCGCGCCATGCAGTTCGACCGCGTCCGGGGTTCCGGCCGCCTGGTGCAGGCCGTCCACGTTCTGGGTGATCACGCCGCCGAGCAGCCCGGCCCGCTCGAGCCCGGCGACCGCGCGGTGACCGGGATTGGGCCGGGCGGTACGGATCTGCCGCCAGCCGAGATAGCTGCGGGCCCAATATCGTTGCCGGGCCAGCGGATCCCGGGTGAAGACCTGGTAGGTCATCGGTGCGTGCCGCCGGGCCGCACCGGACGGGCCGCGGTAGTCCGGGATCCCCGAATCGGTCGAGAGCCCGGCGCCGCTGAGCACCACTACCTCACCGTCCCCGACCAGGTCGGCCAGCCGCTCGAACTCCTGGTGCATGTGCTCCAGTGTCGCTCAGGCGGGTCCGGTCCGCTGCAGCAGCCAGTCGAAGCCGCCCAAACCGCCGGGATCGAGCAGTTCCGGTGAGCTCACCCCCAGCTCGCTCAGGGCGTCGCCCTGGCTGGTCAGCCGGGACGACACAGCGCCGGCCCGGATCCCAGCGGCGGCGACGGCGTCCATCGCCACGTGCGCGGTGATGTCCATCGTCCCATCCGGCCGGGGTGGCACGGCCCGGCCCTGCCGGTAACCGGTCAGACTGCCGGATAGGGGCCGGGTTTCGCGCCGGTGCCCGTAGTCGACCGCGAGCAGGCAGCGCGCTCCCGCCACCCTGGCCCGGCCCGTCAGGACCGACCAGAAGTTGTCGCGCAGGCCGCCCGGCTCGACCCGATCGCCTTCGCTCAGGTCACGGACCGGCCACCAATCCCGGCACCAGGCCTGATCATCGGGCTCAACTGCGGAGCCCAGCTTCTCCCGGCCCGCGGCGTCCACCAAGACCTCGCGCAGCTCACCCAGGCCGGACATCTCCAGAACCGGAACCGTGACGACGTCGAGCACCTCCCAGCAGACCACCAAGGCGTCACTCCAGGACTGCGCCGGAACCCGGTCCAGGCTGGCCGACCATCCGGCGCGCGCTGGCAGGGTGCCCGGACGTTCCACCACATCCACCCCGTGCAGCTCGAAAGTGGATGGGAT
>CALMAR010000424.1 GCA_937859855.1 uncultured Kineosporia sp. | reverse complement strand
GCGCTGTCGGATGATGCGGCCGGATCAGGTGTTGCTCGGGTAGTGGGCGCCGTGGCTGGTCGGGATGTGGTCGACCACGCGGTGGCGGCGTATGGGTCGGCGCGAAATCCAGCAAGGTGAAGCTGCCGCGGTATGTCACGGTGTATCTGATGATGGCGTTGTTGCTGTTCCCCGACGACGATCTACGTCGATAATCGTGTCTATTGCCCGCTCACGTCCTTGGCCCGGTCGGTCAGGGTGAGGAACAGGTCCGGGGTGAGGCGCAAATGCCTGGCATTGGACAGGGCGTACCGCCGGCCCGCTCGGCGCCTGCACGCCTTTGTTGGTACCGACCAGGGCGGCTTTAGTTGTCCTGACTATCCTCAGGTGGTGGTCATTGTTAGGTCGCTCCACTCAGAATAGTCAGCTGATGTGCCCGCAAATTGGCTATAGCCCAACTGGATCCCGCCAATGAGATCGTCATCGTCATCCATGCCGACTGCGAGGCTGAAATCGCCGTACTTCAGCGTGAAATCAGCTGAACTTCCGTCGTCCTCCCACCAATAAAAGACGACATCGCAGGTGGTATGTCCGAGCTCCCTATAGTCGTTGGTCCCGCCGCCCCAATAGTCCCCGTCGTTGTTCAAGCCAGTCCAGTTGTAGTCCTGATACGAGAGGGCGCTGCATCCTTTGCTCTTGGCTTTCACGGCGATCTCCGCGTCTCCCTTGACCGCTGGCTCCCGGTCGTGGATAAGGTGGATGAGTTCCATCGCCACTTGGTAGCTGGTGGGTGCGGCGGCCGCAGCCAGCGCACTTTTAGACGCCTTAGAGTCCGATGAAGCCGGCTGACTCGTGGTACTTTTCTGAACTTTCAGCAAGCTGCCTGAATCGTCAGTTCGTTCGTTGAGCCCGAGAACGATAAGAGGCTCCTTCGGTCCCGTCTGGGCATCGACAGAGGAGGCCTTGCCCGCCGAGTCATAGGCGGTGACGGTTTTTAGTGTTGTGTCCTCGACGCCCGAGGGAACGAAGGCGACTCGCGGCGCATAATCGGCGTAATTCCAGGTTTCGAAATGCACGGGTACGGCTACCTGCAGGTGCGGAATTCGATTTGTAAGATTGTCCACTGCCATTCCTGCGTCGATCGCGGTGATGCCCCTTTGCTTTACTTCGATTGCCGCAAGCGTGTTCTGGATACCTGACTTTGCCGACAGTGTCTTCCACAGAACCTCTGTATCGCCGTCGAATCGCTGCCCCACCGAGTCATGAATGGTGTGGCGGAACTCCTTATTGGTCATTGCAGCTGCGAATAGCTTGGCCAGGGAATCCAGAGAGTTGTTTATGTCGGAATCGGAAGACCCTAAAGCGACAGCCTGAGCCTCCGCATGTGCTGGGCTGGCGATGACGCACGTAGTGATCGAGAATGTCATTCCGAGAATGGCAAGGGAGAGGCCAAAGAGCCGGACCCTGCCTATTTGCGTATCTCTCGCTAGGGTAAAGTTCAGAAGAGTATGACGGGTCCGTGTGCTCATAGATCCTCCCGTTAAGAGCGATTGAAGAGGCTCAGTGAATGGCGGCCGCACACCAATCCTCCCGACCACCCAGGATGCGTTTGCGCTTATTCAGACCACTATTCGGCGTGGCTAAGCATGGCGACGTCCCGGCCCGTGGGGGTAATGGATCGACATGCAAATTGCTAAACCGATCTCCCCGAGAACTCCCACGGGCACAGATCATGCCATGCTGTGTGCCTGCTGTGAAGACACTTAGGATGTTTGGACTGAAACCGGGCTTCTGGCGGAGCCGGGGTCGTTCACGGCATGACTGAAATAGGTGATCTTGGTCTTGCGTCATCGCGTGCCGATTTTGGCATGTGAACTGCCGTGGGCGGTCGGGAGCAAAAATCGTCGCTCAGCGCGTTGCGAACACAGCGTGCACGGTGCGAAGTCGCGTGATCGTGCTGCTCAGCAGGCTGTCTAGGGCGCCGTTGCGGAGACGTGCAGGTGCCAGCAGCCGGCAGTGACAGCGTGCCGTCTAGCTATCGAGAACCGCGGCAGCAGAGATCGGTTTGGTTGTCACCGCCGGGCTTCGTACAGATCCATGGCGAGCAGTTGCGGTCGGTTGGTGATCTCGTAGGTCAGCGTGACACCAGTCCAGATCCGACGGCATCGACTTGGGCACGGCGAATAGAGCCCAGCAGACTGCTTACAAACAAAGGCGCCCAATCACGCGCTGACATGACTTTCGACAAGCAAAAACTTTGTAGCTCATGGGCACTTTCCTCTTGATTGAACCTATCAGGCCATGAAACTCTGGGCTTGGCGTCGCCTTCGGCCTCAATGGCACATCGAGGACGTCGCCCGGTTGGCAGTCGGGCTCGCGACAGATGCGCCCGAGGGGTCGAGACCCTGACCGCCTTGGCCTTACTCGTCTTGAGAATAGACAGATCCGCGACCGTGATGCCGACGCGTTCGGAGACTTCGGTCAGGCTCATCCTGCGCTCGACCAAACTGCCGGCGAGCTGGATCACGCTGGGCATCAGACCGTCATTTGGTGCTCGGACTCAACGGCCGCGCCGTGGCGGAACACCCCGGCTAGCAGGAGTACCAACCCTCCGAGAGCGAGTTGAACGGGGTCGACCCCGGAATCACGGTACGGTTCTAGGTGGGGCCCGGCGCCGAACACCTCGATTGAGTACCCGCCGGTGGCACTCACCAGGAGGGCCAGGCTCGCCGTTACGCTTCCCAGAATCAACAGCCATCCGATGCCTCGCACTTGCCGCACGGCGCGGGCGCCGAAGACACATCCTGCAGCCGAGTTCGCCAAGAGTCGCCAGACCAGGAGCAGTACTCCACTGATCACCATCAATCCGATGGCCTTGCGCGCAACTGTTACCGCGACCAGAGCGCTCCACCCGGGAGTTGTGGCCAGGTCGATCGTCCCGGTCAACCTCGCCGATGTGGGCCGGACATTCGCGTCCTGAACGCGGACCGCTTCGTTGCCCGGAGAGTTGTTCCCGTGAATGAAAAATCTAAGGCAGTGATTGAGGTCCTGCTCACCCAGCGTGTCGTCGACACCTGCCTTCTGGCACACGTTCGCCCTATAAGAGACCGACATTGTGACCTCGTCGTGAATCGAAAAAGGCCCCAGACCAATGTCCACGGGATACATCACCCGCCCACCCAACGCCAAAGCTCCGATTACCACCACCGACGCCGCGGCCAGCGCGACGAGGGCGCCGAGCACCAACGCGGCCCAACCGCCGATCCAAAAGGCACCACGAGTCATCAGGCGACGTCCTACTCGTTGTATTCGAATATGGAGTTCTCATCAAGCACCGACATTTGTCTATCGTAGAACGATACATCAACGTCCATAGGCAGACCCTCCTGTCCTTCCGAAGCAAGTCTTCCTACAAGGAGTGTTACATGTGTCTGTCCGCGTCTACTTCTGCGGATCGGCGCCTGCACGCGAGGCGGCCAACAGACGCTGTGCCGTGCGCAGCGAGAGACCATGTAGCCGCGCGCGGCGAGTTCCCTTCGTAGCTCCACGCCGTGCTGCGCTACGCAGGCTTCCGCCCATAGCCGAGCGTCGTGGGGGGGGCGCGGGGGGGTGGGGGGGCGCGGCGGCGACGGGGAGGCCGCCGGGGGGGGGGGGCGGGCGG
>CALMAR010000423.1 GCA_937859855.1 uncultured Kineosporia sp. | reverse complement strand
GACCAGAGGATCGCCGTGCGGCCAAGCAGGACGCGGCCCGGCCAACCGGCCTAGTCATCACGCCGAGTCACCTCACCCGTCAGTCGATCCCGTCAGCGGCTTCGTCAGCGCAGGCCGGGCAGCCAGCGCCGCAGCCCCTCCGGCGCCGGCCGGGCCGCGTCCTGCTTGGCCGCACGGCGATCCTCTGGTCGATCCCGGTGGCCGGAATCAGCGGCCGGGCCGGGCACCGACAGACTGGCCACCACGGCCGGAGGCAGGTTCGCGGCCAGCCCGAGCATGCCCCAGTGCCGGGACAGCAATGGCTCCAGCACGCGCCTGCGCACACTGTCCGGCTCCAGCCGCGGGTCGGCCAGCACGTCGAAGAGCAGGAATCCGGCGTGCACCCGGGGCTGATCGACCAGCACGTCGAACAGGCCGGGCAGGGCGTCCACGGGCAGGCGGCCAGCCAGGTCGAGCAGGGCGGCGTCCTCGATCTCCTGGCGCTCGAGCAGTTCAGCGATCATCGGCGCGATCTGGCCGGGATGGTCCTTCAGCAGCACCGCGAACGGCTGCGGCCACGCTGCGCCGCGCAGGGTGGCCCGGGCCAGCGTGCTGGCCATCGGCGTCCAGCCCTGGCCCGATCGCTGCGCGACCCTTTCGGCGACTCCGGGCTCGCTCAGCCAGAGCAGCCGGTCGGCCTCCGGCAGATCCTCCCCCTGACCGATCACCGCGTCGATCAGCTCGGCATCGGCCGGAGGATCGAGCGAGATTCCTTGCTGCAGAGAGGATGTCGCGCGGATGACCGCCCGTAGAGAGACCCGGCCCCGGGTCCAGGCCCGGAGGTCGGCGAAACTGGCCAGCCCGTCCGGCGGACGCTGGCCGGAGCGGGCGGCGTCCAGCAGCTCGGTGGTGACCTCGGACTCATCCTGGTCCGGCGGCGGCAGGTTGGTGGCGCTCTCGACCAGGTCGATCCACAGCTGGTCCGGCTCTTTTCGCGGGTCGGCGCTGAAAACGTCGATCGCGCCCGCGATCTCGGTATCCGCCGCGGCTGGCTTGGCCTCAAACGTGCTGAAGCTCAGCGACGCACTGAAAGCCCTTGGCAGCACGGCGATCAGCGAATTCAGCAGGTCGATCACCGCACTGGAATGAGCCGCCCAGATCACCACCGGGCCGAACTGCGGCCGGTCCCGGATCAGTGCGATTCCCGGTATCAGCCTGGTCAGCAACTGTTCGTGCCGGTCGAGGTCGGTGACCGGCGGCGGAGCCATCACCAGCTCGGCCACAGCCAGATCGGTCTGGGTCGGGATCAGCTCCGAGCCCATCTCGACCGGCAGCAGGCCGTCCTGGAGCGCGGCCAGGGCGTCGGCCGGATGCAGCTGATCCGACTGATCGAGCAGCGCGTGCACCAGCCAGCGGCTGTTCCGGCCGAACGCGTCCTCACCGAGGAACTGCTTGTACAGCAGGAGTTTTCCTTCCGGCGCTGACCGCAGGGACAGCGCCACCGGCGCATCGTGGTCGGCCAGCAGGGAGCTGGCCTCGGCGGGCAGGTACCGGGTCCGGTTACCCAGTCCGCCGGTCGAATCGGCCCGATCCCTGAACGGCCACCCGGCCGATCGGGCCACCGGCCCATAACCGGGGCCGGTATCGGCCAAGGTGGCCTGGTTCCAGGTCCACAGCAGCCGCTCACAGCGGATCGGTGGTGACGTCATCACTCAGGCCTGACCGGCCAGCGAACCCCGGGCGGCCGAGAGCACGCCGCAGCGAACCAGCGTGGACATGAACGGATCGGCGCAGCGAGAGGGACTCAGATGCGGGTACGTGTCGCCCTCCCGGTTGCAGCCGGTGGCCGACACCGCGTGAAACGTCGCGCCCGGGAAACGGCTTTCGACCCCCATCACCAGCTGGGCCCCCCGGGACTCGGTGATGAACCGGGACACCGCCTGAGTCTCTCGCTGGATCCGGTTCATCGTGTCGTCCACCGACTCGGCCGCGTACTCCGGTTCGATCAGCAGATCGTCGTCGAAACCGCTGAGACCCCGGCACTGGTCGGCCTTCATCAGCAGCACGGCCGCGGCGACGTCGAGCGCCCCGCCCGGACCCAGTCCATGCGCCTTGCGCAGCTGCAGCTCCAGACTGTCGATCATGCCCTTGGTCTGGACCAGGCTCTGGTACGAGGTGTCCGGGCTGTCGATCTGGCCGCGGAGGGCGGGCAGTGCGACCGGCGGCACCAGGAAGAACAGCGCGTCGGCGGCGTACAGGAAGCGGTTGTACTTGGCTACAGCGGTGGGGCTGTTCAGCTGCTCGCCGGACGCGTCGTAGAAGATCACATTGGTCTCGCGCCGGGTTCCGACGTCCCGCAGCACCAGGATGATCGGCCGGCGCTCGTTGGCGTCATCCTCGGTGGTGATCAGCTCGGTGGCGGGCAGCACCTTGTGCTGATGGAAGAGCAGGGACTGGTAGCTGCTGCCGAAGTAGGTGCGCGACTCCGGAGCCAGCCCGACGTCGATGCCGACCTGGGCCAGCAGGTCACCCTCGAGCAGGTTCATCACCAGTGCGGCCAGATAGTGGGACTTGCCCGAGGCCACCTCGCCAATCAGGCCGATCACGATGGTGTCGCGCTGGGCCACCTCGATCGGCAACGTGTGCCCCAGCGGGCACTGCGGTTCGTAACCCTGGGCCTCGAAGTCGGCGAACTGAGCCATGTCCGGCTCGGCCCCGGTGTTCTGGAACTGCTTCAGCCGGCGCTTGAACTGGTTGGGCTCGATCACCGGAGGCGACGCGGCCGGAACGCCGCGCGAGTCGGCCCAGCGGATGCCCTCCGGCCCGAAGGTGGACAGGCAGGTCAGGCAGACGATCCGTTTACTCACCGCGCGCCCACTCCCATCGGCTTCATCAGCACTCAGCCGATCAACGCGAAGAAGATGGTGAAGGTGCCGAACAGCGCGAGCAGGATGATCTCCCGCCGCCTAATCCTCGATCGGCGTTCCTCCTGGGCCCGCAGCCGCTGGGCCACGGCGAGATAGTCCTGGTTCACGGCGGATCCCCTCTCAGAACACCAGGGTCAGCAGGATGTGCAGCAGCACCCCGGCCGGGACGGCCAGCAGGATGGCGATCACGCAGTAGATGGCGAACCAGCGATTGCCGCCGGCCAGAGAGTCCTGGAAGCGCGCCCGCCGGTCGCCGATCGCGCCCGAGACGCTGGGCAGGCCGGGCATCTCCAGACGACGCTGGTCCCCAGGCAGCGGAATGTCGCCGTCCGGCAGCCGGAGCGTCTGGTCGGTACGGATGAGCCGGCGTTCCAGATAGCTGGCCGTACTGCGGCGGCGCGGATCCGGCTCCAGCGCGGTCCGGATCACCGGCACCAGGCCGGTCGGCCGCACCCCGCTGACGTTGGGCACGATCCGGCCGTTGACCTGCTGATACGACACCGGGCGCCCGGGCCCAGCGAACGGATGATGACCCGACGCCGCTTCGGTCACGGTGATGGCCCAGCCGAACAGATCGATGGCCGGGGTGACGCCGGCGTCGTCGAACTGCTCCGGGCTCATGTACTTGAGCGTTCCCCAGCGCTGCCCGCCCCGGCTGGTGATCCGGTCATCGTCCTCATGGTGGGAGTTGCCGAAGTCGACCAGCACTGGTCCATCCGGGGCGACGATGATGTTGCCCGGCTTGATGTCGCGGTGCGTGACGCCGGCCGCGTGCACGGCACTCAGCGCCCTGAGCAGCCCCAGCCCCAGCCGATAGGAGTCCTCAGGGGTGAGCTGGTTGCCTGGCTTCTGCGCCAGCATCCGGTCCAGCGGGATGCCCTGCACGTACTGCTGGACGATGTAGAGATGGTCCAGGTCCTCCTGGGGAGCCTGGATGATCGCGGCGACCTGAGCACTGTCGATCCGGGCCGCGTTGCGGGCCTCCCGGCGCAGTCGCTCCAGCGCCTCCCAGCCGGCCTCCAGCCGGGCCGCCTTCACGATCACCAGCTCCTGGTCCGGGCCTTCGGCCAGGAACACCGCTGGCCGGTTGTGCTCGGTGCCCTCGTCGGGGGAGAGCACCCGGCCCAGCAACCGATAGTTGCCGAGGATCTGCGGATCTCTCGAGTGCAGTGAATAGCTCTGCGGCATCAGCGGTTTGGTCTGCTGCGGGAGTGCCTGCGTACCGGGCGGCAGTACCTCGGTGGGAGCCGCGCGCGGCGGCCTTGGCGCCGATGTCCGGCCGGACGTTGAC
>CALMAR010000422.1 GCA_937859855.1 uncultured Kineosporia sp. | reverse complement strand
GGTCTGGGCGGTCTGGGCAGCATGGGCGGTCTGGGCGGTATGGGCGCGTGGGGCGGGGTGCTCGGCAGCAGCGGGCGCGAGGGCAGGCCCCACCTCGGGGACGACTTGCGCGTCGTCCGCGGCGACCGGTTCGTCGCCGCCGGCCAGCGCCTCGTTGCCCGCCACCGTCTCCTCCTCAGCCTGCTTGCTCGTCGCGTGCCGTCAGCCGATGGCTACCTCCTCCGGCCGTGACGATCGCAGACTCGTCACCATCCGTGTCCATGCTCGCGGTCCATGGTGCCTGTGAGGCACAGTCGAGGACAAAACCCCGAATGGGTGTCGGGGGCTTCCGCGTCACCGGTACTGTCCGCAAACGCCAGCCGGTTGTCCAGCCCCGTTGTCCACCCTTCGCAGTTGTACATGACTGTCGGCTACAGATCAGCGGACGGGCGGGTCGTTTAGGCTGGTCACGGCGGCGCGCCGGACATGCGACGCCCCAGCGCTCGTAGCTCAGCGGATAGAGCAGTGGACTTCTAATCCACCGGCCGCAGGTTCGAATCCTGCCGGGCGCGCGCCTCTGACCTGCATGTTCTCCGCTTCCTTGATCTATTCGCGAGGCCATCTGCATCAAATCTGGTGCGAAATTGTCGGCTACCCTCGTGCTCGTGACGGTTGAGGGGACGGCGCGGAGCCGCCGACGCGGGACGATCGAGCAGCAGCGCAGCGGCTCGCTGAGGGTGCGCGTCTACGCGGGCTATGACGCCGTGACCGGCCAGCGCCACTACCTGGACGAGATGGTGCCGCCCGGCCCGAAGGCACGATCCGAGGCGGAGAGAGTGCGCACCCGGATGCTGAGCCAGGTCGACGAGAAGCGCCATCCCAAGACCAACCGCACGATGAACCAGCTGCTCGACCGCTACCTCGACGTGCTGGACGTGGAGGGGTCGACGCGCCGCGTCTACGAGTCGTACATCGAGAACCATATCCGGCCGGTACTCGGGAAGCATCAGATCGGCCGGCTGGACGGCGAGGACTTCGACTCTCTATATGCGCAGCTACGTCGCTGCCGCGACGGCTGCCGACCTGGTCGGAAGGTGCGTCACGTCAAGCACAAGCCGGGCCGGAACCACGAGTGCGGCGAGGGATGCGTGCAGGTTCCGTGCAAGCCGCTCAGCCCGGCCACGGTCCGCCAGATCCACTGGATTCTTTCCGGCGCGCTGGCCCGGGCGGTGCGGTGGCGCTGGGTGGCGGCGAATCCCCTGGAGAGCGCCGAGCCGCCGGCACCCACTCCCCCGAAGCCGGCGCCGCCCTCGGCCGTCGACGCGGCGCGGATTCTGACTGAGGCCTTCAAGGATGAGGACTGGGGCGCGTTCGTCTGGACGGCGATGACTACTGGTGCGCGGCGCGGCGAACTCTGTGCAATACAGCGAGGCGACCTGGACCTTGAAGCGAAGGTGCTCAGCATCCGGACCGGCCTGAAGCTCGGCGCCGAGGGCCAGCTAGAGCGGCGCGACACGAAGACACACCAGCAGCGCCGGGTCGCCCTGGACGACGAGACGGTGGCGGTCCTGAAAGAGCACCTGGAGCGCCAGGACGACTGTGCGGCCAAGCTCAGGGTCAGCCTCGATGGGTCGGCCTACGTCTTCACGCTCACGCCGGACGGCTCAGAACCGCTGTTCCCCGATACGGCCACGCAACGGTACGACCGGATGGTGAAGCGTCTCGGCATCGCGACCACGCTGCACAAGCTCAGGCACTTCAGCGCGACCGAGCTGATCGCCGCCGGCGTTGATGTCCGCACCGTCGCCGGCCGCCTCGGCCATGGCGGCGGCGGAACGACAACCCTCAAGGTCTACGCCGCCTGGGTCAGCGAAGCCGACCAGCGCGCCGCGGCCAGCATCGGCGCCCGGCTACCCAAGCGACCGTTACGAGAAAGTGCAATGACGCCCGGGTGAGCCCAGTGGCGCACACAGCGACGGGCGAGCCGCGATGGCGACAACTTCAACCGGAACCGCCAAGGATCTTGCTGGCCAATCGCTGCGTGAACACTTGGCGCTTGGTGGCATCCGCGGCTGATATCGAGGTCGACTCCACAAAGTCATCTAGTTCTCCCTTGACTACCGAAGCAGCTCGCTCCAGCGCCGCATCGGAAAAGCCTTTCCCGCCAAGGGCAAGTTTCCTAATGTCGCGCCAGCTGCCGGGAGATTTCTGTAAAGCATCAACGACAAGGGCATACGACACGAAGGGGGTCAAATACCGACGCTCTGGAAAGCGCGTCTGACTTTGCGGCAATTGCAAGTGCTCATCTACGCGACGAAACACCATTGCCGCCCAAAAAAACATTTCGATTTCTGTCGTCGGATCAAAAGCTCGATTGTACCTTGCATCCTCCGCTAATAATGAATTTGGCTTACCCCGGGCAACTTCTGGCCCGCCGTAAGCTAATGAAAACATGGCTTGACCCAAGTAAGGAATGCTAATTATCTTAGAAGGATCCTTGCCAATGTTTCTATAAAATCCTTTGCGACGATCGTAAAAATAACCTCGCGCTCCAAAGAACGCCTCGATCTGCCGCTGAACCTCGTCAGTAGCACGCAGGGACGCATCCGGCACAGCAGTTTGCCGATTTGTGGCTCGAATAATCTTGTCGCGAACAGCGTCGTCCTTTGCGACGATGACTCTTACTAGGAGTCGACGACTATCCGACTCGAGTTGTTGTTGACCTTGGACAGTTCCGCTAATTGATTTATGCCAACGGGCGATGGTATGAGACGTCTGAAGACCATTCACGATCTGAATATTCGTAAGAGCAAATCTCTTGCCCGCGGAATGTGCCTCGTCGCAAAGGATGGTCACGCCATTGTTTAGCCACCAGAATTCTGGGCCGTTACCTTCCGAAAGGGACGATCGAATCTCCTTATTGACAACAACTTCACCTTGATAGTCACGAACGTTGGCGTCAAAGAGATGCCTTCGCAGACTACCATGATCGTCCACGATCAGTCTCATGTAACTGCTCAAACGAGCGAGGGCCACATATGACTCTCCACTCGACAGGACTTCCTCGCATTCGAGCTCGAGTGTCTTAGGTGATGTCCAATTAAACATTTCCCAAAGCTCGTCCGCCCCGATCAAATTTACGTTGATATCGGCGGATGGCAGGACTTGTTTAAGCTGATAGGTGAGTCTTCGTGCCCGGTCCGTAATGTTCTTGGACAATGAGCGAGTGGATCCATGTGACGCTATTGTTACTTGGACACGAACTTTGGGTTTGCGTGACAGTAAATGCTCGTATGCTTTGCGAAAGATTCCTATTTGCTCGCGAACCCGGTCATTCAGTTCATAAGTCATGTCGCTCAAGTCTCGCGACAAATCAAGGGCCTGCGGTAAGACTGATTGCAAATTGGTGACGGTTAGTTGGCGCAGGCTTCGGGTGTTCTTGGCTTGGACAATATGAAGAGTTAGTTCAAGGCCCTCGGCATAATCTCGAGCGACTTCGGGCTTGCTGAGCAGGGGAGCATCGATGGCAAGGACACCGTCTTCCAGCAACGTGTAAACGGCGTCTATACCGCCGTCGTCAGCGCCGTCCACAATCCCAGCATTGATTGAGTCAATTGTGGCATCGCTTTGCCGAAGAATTTGAGAAGTGACAAAGACTTCCCATGCATCGTCATCGTCCATGTGGGCTGCATTGGCAGACTTCCACTGTTCAAAGACGGTATCGATCAAAGCCTGCATTCCAGCCATCGCGCACTCCGACACCGAGAGCAATCGGACACATACGATGAGCAATCGTATCCGATCCGTCTGCCGGAGGACAGCGTCCAATCCAACCCAGCGCAAGAGCGCTGACTCCGTGTACCGCAGTTTCCTCTGGTCTGCGGAGCCATTTGACGAGCTCGACCGCCGGCCTCACCAGCACAGGCGACGTCGGGGACTAGCTGGTGGCGAAGGGGTCGCCGCATAGGGCGCAGGTGATAGGGCCGAGGTCGAGCACGGAAGCGGTGACGCGGATCCGCCGGCCGCAGCCGCACAGAGCAGCGACGCCGTTGCCGTTGTCTCGGGTCGGTGTTGCCGGCCGCCGCGGCGTCCTGGTGGTGTCCCCGTCTCCTTGGTCGCGGTCGTCCCCAGTGGCGGCGCGGAACAGGTCGCTCTCGCTGCGCCGGAAGATCTTCAGGGCGGCAGCCAGGTCGGCGATGGTGGCGGCGTAGTGGTCAGCCGTCGCCTCGGTAACAGTCGTGTTCGACCAGCCGATCGGGGCGATCTGCGCGACGTCCAGGCCGAGGGAACGGGCCAGCTCGGCGTACCGGGCGTTGTGGTACCTGCCCTGCCTGCTCGTGTCCTTGATCTCTCGGGCGTGGGCGAGGGCGTGGGCGGCCTCGTGCAGCAGAGTGCCCAGGACACCGATTGGTCCGCGGGCCAAGCCCTCCCCGCCGATGAACACCTCGGGCATCACGTTGTCCCGGGTCTCCCAGCGCATCGCGGCGAAGTGCCCGAGCTTCAACCACCCGGATGGCGCCCCGTCCGATCCCGAGGCGAGGACCATGACGACCTGCGGCAGGTCTGAATGCCGGTGCCCGATTGCCGCCCACGCGCGCTCCAACGACGCGACGATCGGCGCGGAAAGGCCCGGATCGACGACCGCCGGCACGCTCGTCCGGTCCAGATCGGTTGCATCCGAGCTTGTCTCGTACGTGTCAATACTGCCGGCGGTTTCCTGCGCGGTTGTCGTCATGACTCCGGTTCCTCCCTGGCTGTGGTGCTGCGGCGGGGGTGGTGTGTGCCCCCGCCGTAGGCGGAGATCACCAGGCCCGCAGGAGGCTCAGGGTCAACCCCGATCCGGCAGCGGAAGCCGGCCACGCGCGGGTGCGGAGCACCTTCCTGTCCACCTACGGACGTCCGGGGTTGACGCTGAGACCGGGCCTGGTACCGGAAGGTGAGCCGCGGCACGAAGGTGAGGACCACGTCGCAGCGATGCCAGGCAATCGGTGCCATCGAGCAGTCAGGCTTGGGACGAACGACTGATAGCTGCTTACGCGGGAGTCGATGACGACACTGGCAAGCTGCGCGTGATGCGGGGACGGCACACTTTGGGCGCTGAGGTGAGTTGCGGTCGTCGGTTCGTCGGACAGGCGTGGACCGTGCTTGGCTGGACCTGCCTGGTGGCGACGGTCCTGATCACGCTGGCCGGCATGGCAGCGGGATTCGCCACAAGTAGCAGCGGCCCGCCTCGTCTGGCCGCTGCTACGGCTGCACCGCTGACGCCAACCCCTTCACCGACGCCGACCTGGAGGTTCGTCATGGTCACTTGTGTCGACGGTTGGCGGTCTCCCAGCATCGGACTCAGAGGCGCCTGCTCCTGGCACGGTGGTGAGGTATCCGTGTGGGCCTCCAACGACGAACGCATGGAGGTTTGCACTCGAAGGGACATACCTCCGGACTGTCGAGAGATCACGCCGACGACTCCGTCGACTGCGTGAAGATTGGTAGGGCACCGGGTCCCGGCTCGATCGCCGGCGGACCCGGTGCCCCGGGTCTCAGAAGGCCGCCCTCACGGCGGGCTCGTCGGAGCAGGCGCCGCCCTGGCCGGAACCGCGGTCGGGGCGGATGGTGCGGGCGGCGGCGTAGCGGATGCTGACGGCCAGCTCGTCGACCACGACGCGGATGCGTCGCTGCTCCTTGCCGGCGTACTCGCCGTCGGTGGGGGTCCAGACGTCGGTGCGGATGCGGCCGGTGAGCAGGACCCGCGAGCCCTTCGAGAGGCTCTCAGAGGCGTTCTCGGCGGTGGCGCCCCAGACCTCGGCGTCCAGGAACGTGGTGTTCCCGTCGGACCATCCGCCGGCGTCGTCGCGGCGGCGCGGGGTGGAGGCCAGCCGCAGCAGGGCGACGGGCTTGCCGGTGGGGGTGAACCGCAGTTCGGGGTCGGTGGTGAGGTTGCCCGTGAAGGTGATGCTCGGCTCGTTCATGACGGTGCTCCTTCTGCTGATCGGATCGGGGTGGTGCTAGTGGTCCCGGTCGTCCCGGGTGGTTCGTGCGGGGTGCCAGGGCTCCGACGGCCGCGGGTGTCCAGCGGGTGGGGCGCGAAGTTTCCGGGCTCGTCGAGCGCAGTGGTGCCGACCGAAGGGAGGACGGCGGGGGCCGGAAAGTTCTCGGAGGAACCCGCTTGACGCCGCGAAGCGGCCGGCGGGGTCAGGGTGACCTGACGAATCCACTCCGCGGCGACCAGGCCGGCCAGTGCCGACTGCTGGGCTGATTCGCAGACGGCGAGCCGTGAGGCGTGGCCGATTGTCGGTACCGGCGTTCACACTGGCGAGGGTTGTACTGCGCGTCAGGGGAAAGGAGCCGCCATGGCCGGCGACTACGCGCACCCAGCCGCTCGGGTGACGGAGATTGGCGAGCCGGGATTCTCGGATGACGCCGCGGCGTGGGCCGCTCAGCGCCCGGCGGCGAGGGCGCGAACCAACGCCGAGATCCGCTCCAGCCTGGAGGCGATCATGGGCCTGGCCCGCTGCGGCGATCGCCGCGTCGAGGCGCTGGCCAAGGGCGGCTACTTCGCCGCGACCTGGGTCGGTGGCCAGGAGACCCGCGCGCCGGCGACCGGGATGGACCGGCCGCGGGCGAACTTCCACGAAGTGGCCGCCGAGATTGAGGCCGCCGGCCGGGCCGCGGCCGGCGTCCAGGTGTTCCCCCGGGCATCCTGGTGCGACGAGGGCCGGATCGCAGCCCGCGGCGTCGAGGAATGGCTGACCTGGGTCTACATGCCGGACTACCCGCGGCCGCCTTGGACAGTGCCGGACGTCTCGCCATTGCAGGTCGTGGTCAGTGTGATCGGCATGGTCGGCCGTGGCAGTCCGGGCCTGCTCGGGCCGGGTGTCAGCGACGAGCGGTTCCCGTACGACGTCGCGGACATCGTTGCGGCTGTCACACAGCCCTGAGGCACTGGCCGGGACGCTTGTCATAGCTCGATCCCGGGTGCCGCCGACTCGACCTCGGCCGCTGCCGGTGATCGCCGGTGCGGCTCCATCGCTGCGGCGTGGCGCATCTCCCAGTCGATCTCGCTGCCGTCGTGCTCGGCCGCTTCGTGTTCGAGGTGGGCGCCTTCGGCGTCTTGGGATGCTGCGTCGTCCAGCCGGGCGGCGGCGTCGGCGGCGTGCGCTGCGGCTGCGGCGATCTCGGCCGCGGACGCGTTGGCGGACAGCGCTTTCGGCGCAGCTACGTGCTCGACCTGGTGTTCGATGA
>CALMAR010000421.1 GCA_937859855.1 uncultured Kineosporia sp. | reverse complement strand
GCCGCGGATGGGTAACCTCGTCCAGCAGTTCCATCCGCTCGTCGTAGTCGTAACCTTCGGCCTTCAGCTGAGCGACCGCTTCGCCCCGGGCCTTGAACTGCTGGGCCGACAGCACTGGCCGCGGGTCATCCAGCGTCGACTCGATGATCGAGACCAGATCCAGCGCGTAGCTGGACGATTCGCGATCCAGGACGTCGTAGGCGGCCAGCGCGAATGGCGAAAGTGGCTGATTGAGAGCGAAATTGGGCGGCAGATCCACCGTCAGCCGAACCGCCCGGCGATCAGGGTCACCGGGCGACTGAACCTCCTCGATCACTCCGGCGGCGAACAGGGTTTGCCAGATGTGCTCGGTCGCAGCTCGCAATCGCTGCTGAGCCGCCGGCTCGTCGTCGTTCTCCCCCAGCAGGTACTCCATCCCAGCAACCGGGTCACCCGGGCGCGCGACCAGGTTCAGCACCATCGCGTGAGAAACCGCGAACTGCGAAGTCAACGGCTCCGGCGGCGAACTGATGAGCCGTTCGAAAGGCGACCTGCCCCATGAAACCTGGCCCGAGGCCGGCTTCTTGCGCACCACTCGCTTGCGCTTGCGCTCGTCGTCCCCGGCCCGGGCCAGCAGCCGCTCGTTCTCGACCTCATGGTCGGGGGCTTGCACCACCACGGTTCCGGCGCTGTCGAAACCGGCCCGCCCGGCCCGTCCCGCGATCTGCAGGAACTCACGGACCTTGAGCTGGCGCTGGCGAACGCCGTCGAACTTGGCCAGGCCGGTGAACAGCACGGTGCGGATGGGGACATTGATGCCGACACCCAGCGTGTCCGTTCCGCAGATCACCCGCAGCAGCCCAGCCTGAGCCAGCTGCTCGACCAGCCGCCGGTATCTGGGCAGCAGGCCAGCATGATGGACCCCGACTCCCGCCCGGACCAGCCGGGAGAGCGTCTTGCCGAACCCGGCGGTGAACCGGAACTGCCCGATCGCCGCAGCGATCTCGTCGCGCTGCTCCCGAGAGGCGATCCTGCTGCTGGTCAGCGCCTGAGCCCGCTCCAGCGCGGACGCCTGAGTGAAGTGCACCACGTAGATGGGTGCCTGGCGGGTGGTCAGCAATTCCTCGATGGTCTCGTGCAGCGGCGTGGTCGCGTACGAGAAGTACAGCGGCACCGGCCGGTCGGCCGAACTGATCACCGCGGTCGGCCGCCCGGTACGCCGGGTCAGGTCCTGCTCGAACCGGCTGACGTCGCCAAGGGTGGCTGACATCAGCAGGAACTGGGCGCTGGTCAGTTCCAGCAGCGGAACCTGCCAGGCCCAGCCCCGGTCGGGGTCGGCGTAGAAGTGGAACTCATCCATCACCACCTGGCCGATGCCGGCCCGCGAACCCTGCCGCAGGGCCAGATTGGCCAGCACCTCGGCGGTACAGCAGATGATCGGCGCATCCGGGTTCACGGCGGCGTCCCCGGTCATCATTCCCACCTGCCCGGCGCCGAACATGTCGATCAGGGCGAAGAACTTCTCCGACACCAGCGCCTTGATCGGAGCCGTGTAAAAGGTGCGCTGACCGGTGGCCAGCGCGGTGAAGTGCGCCCCAGCGGCGACCAGGCTCTTGCCTGACCCGGTTGGAGTGCTCAAGATCACATTGGAGCCGGAAACCAGTTCGATCAGGGCGTCCTGCTGGGCCGGATACAGCACCAGGCCCTGCCCGGCCGCCCAGGCGCCGAACGCCTCGTAGATCGCATCGGGACCGAGCGGCAGATCACCGGAGGAGCCTCCAGGCAGGCTTTCGATCAGGGTCATGGCCCGTCCATCCTCGCGTGAATGCGGCGTCCATGCCGATGCCGGCCCAGCAAGGCGCCGGCAGGCTGGCCCGGGCGCATCGGAGAGCGATGATCAGGCGAGCGGCCAGGGTCAGTGCTCATCAAATCTTGCTTGTTCATGTCCCCCAGTTAGGGGATGTGATGAAATGTCCGGCGATGCCTCCCATGCGTAGTGTCCCCCTGACCACACAGCCCGGCGACGTCGAGATCGCCGCGTTTGCCGACCTGGTTCAGCGTCCCCTGCTGATCGTCGGTAATGGCCCATCGTCGACGCTGCCGCCGCACCACAAGATTCCCTCCGATGTGGTGATCTTCCGGATGAACTGGTTCTTCCTGGAGAGCCACTATCATTTCGGAAGCCACGTCGACGCCTGGTTCTTCGCGGTGCCCAATCAGGCGCTGGAGGCCGGACTGCGGGAGGAGATCAGAACCCGGCGCTATGCCGTCGATCGGCTGTGCTCCCCGATGCAGCTTCCGTCGTCGCGCGAAGGCGATCGCTGGGACAACCAGATGCTCGACATCTCCGTCAAGCAGTACGACCACTGGGCGGTGATCAGCCGTTACCCGCGTCTGGCCCGATACTTCATGAGCCGCCCCGGCCTGCCCACGTCAGGCATGCAGGCCCTGGGGTTCGGGCTCGGCGTCGGCTTCCGCGAGATCTACCTCAGCGGAGTCGACCTGTACGAGTCGAAGGAAGCGCGGTACGGGTACACCATCAGCCAGCAGGTGGCCGCCGGTCTGCTCGGCAAGGACATGAAGCCGGGCTACGAGGACGCCCACTCGATCGACAACGATCTGGCCTTCTTGCAGGCCTGCCTGGCCGAGTTCCCCGATGCAGGCGTCTACAGCTTGAGCGAATCGGTCAACCTGGCGACGTTCCTGCCGCCGGGCCCGGAGATCACCGACCGGCCGACACTGTCGGAGCGGTCCACGCCCGGCCTCGGCGAACCCAAGGATCGGGCGGCAGTGGTCGTGCCCGCCCATGGCCCGGTCCAGCAGATCACCATCCGCGCACCGCGCGACACCCGCCTGTACGAACTGGTCGATGGCCGCAAGTGCGCGTACGTGACGGTTGTCTCCGGTCCGTCCTACCACCACGGCGTCCGGGCGCTGGCCAACTCCCTGCGCCGGGTCACTTCGGTCCCGCTGCTGGCGCTCTGCACCGCGGATGCGGATCAGGCGGCGCTGACCGCAAGCGGAATTCACGTCATCGAGGTGCCAGAGATCGTCAATCCGCACCGGGCCCAGCGGATCCAGGCTCGGTTCGCGGCGACATACACCAAGCTGAACGTGTTCCGCCTGGACTTCCTGGACCGGCTGGTTTACCTCGACGGCGACACGGTGGTGCTGAAGAATATCGACGATCTGTTCGCCGGAGATGACTTCGCCGCAGCGCCCGACGCGGGACTGGAGCGGGCCAGCGGGCAGATCTTCAATTCCGGGTTGTTCGCGGTCCGCCCGTCCCACGACCTGTTCCACTCAATGCTCGACCGCCTGGGCACCACGGCCTCGTACGACGGCGGGGATCAAGGCTTCCTGAACACCGTCTTCCCTGCTTGGCGGCGGCTGCCGCAGGAGTACAACACGACCAAGCGGATGTTCGCTCATCACCCGGCGCTGTACAACGCCGAGGAAATCAAGGTGCTGCACTACGTCGGGGTGAAGCCGTGGGAGCCGGTCAAGGCCGATAACCAGTACGACGAACTCGATCTGAAGTGGCTGGAGTTCCTCTCCGACTGGGAGCTGCGGGAGCTGACGCGCTCGCTGCGCGACCAAGCCGGACTGATCGGATCCGTAGCCATGACCTCGGCCGCCGCCGTGCTGTTCAAGATCGCCGGGCGGGTGCGCAAGGCGGCGCTGACCGTACTGTCCGGCCGGTCCTAGGACGGCCCAGCAGTTATGCGCTGGGGGGCCGGTTGCGGCGGGAGGCGTGGGAGCGGAACTCCTGCAGCACAGGGGCGGGCAGGTAGCGATACGGGAACTCATCCCAGCGTGGCCGCTTGCGCCTGCCGTTGAAGAACTCCGGCGCGGCGGCATCCAGGCCGCGCAGCAAGGCCCGGGCTGAGGTCAGGTCACCTCTGTCGGCGGCTTCCCGGGCCTGCCCGAGCAGCCACTCGGCAATCCGCGGGGTCTCGGTGGCGTTGCGGGCGGCGTCCAGGTCGCTACCCAGTTGCTTGATCCGCTCATCGGCTTGTCCACGGGCCAGCGATTCCCCATAAGCCCGATCGGCCAATCGCCGCTCGAAAGGGGTGTAGGCCGTGAACTCCGGCTGAACCGTCTCTCCGGTCAAGCGCTGATAGATGGCGACCAGGTTGTCCAGGGTGATCTGGTAGAACCGCTGCCGCACCGCCGCCAGCTCAGCGCGCAGTTCGGTCCGGCGTTCCTCTACGTCCTGTAACACCCGGTAGAGCTCGTCGGGAAAGTCATCGCGCCGCGGATCCACGGCCCACTCCGGGTGACCGATGTCGCGCGCGAAGTAGCCGATCTTGTGATGCACGAGCAACGAGACGGGAATGGATCCCATGCCGAACGGCACCATCTGAGCGTGCCCGCGGGTTCCCAAGAAGTAGGGCAGGCTGGCGAAGTACGTCACACCCTTGAAGAGGCCGTCCCGGTCGCCGAAGAGTTTGACCTCCGGCATCCGCAGGTGCTCTCGGCTGGCCTGGTCGACGAAGTGCATGTCGGCTCGGGCGTGCGGCACGCTGTCGATCTGCCAGCCCTCATCCTGCAGTCGCCTGGCCACGCCGATCACGTCACGGTAGATCGACTCGGCCACGAATCCTGCGGCCGCCTGGCGTTTGCCGACGATCATCTCCAGGCCCAGCCGCCGGGCCGGATCGGCCGCTTCGCGGACCAGGTCCGGATACAGGTACGAGGCGATGGTGGTGGTGCAGGGCTGATACTCGATTCGGTCCTGGTTCGATTCCGCGATGTAGGGCTTGATCGTCTCCATCGAGCCGGTGTTCCGCAGTCCGAAGAAGATCGACTTTTCCATGGTCAGATTGACGTGTTCGGTGAAGGGCGGAGCGAAGTCGGCCTGATCGATGAAGCGGTTGTTGCCGACCGAGTAGACGATCAGCGGCACCTGGAGCCGCTTCAGTTGGTCGAGGGAGATGTTCCATTGCCAGCCCGAGTGCTGGTTGGGGTTGGTGTCGCGCAGGAACAGGCCCCCGCCGCCGACGAGCACAGCGTCGACGTTGTCGTTGATGTAGTCGACCAGGGCCGGGCCGACCGGGTCCCGCAATGGGCGGCTGTCGTAGATCTCGAAGCATTCGCCGCCACGGAAGCCGTTAAACGTCTCCTTGACCGCTTCGAATAGCAGGGTGTCGCCGTAGTTACCGTAAGTTTTGATGTCGAAGTGGAACAGGCGCAAGCGCTTCATCGGGTCTACGGCTCCTACGGCTCAGGCGAGGCTGGGGTCTGCGTGGTTCGACAGACCCGATGCGAGCTCCGGCCCTGACAACCGCCTGGGGCGATGCCGCGCCAGCCAGACAAACCAGGCCATCGCATCGCGAACAGTAGCAGCGGTAGCGTCGGCCCTGGCGTGGCCGCGATCGGGCCTGTTGAACCGGCCGGCCTCATTCACAAGTCACCGCGGCCCATGGCGGCCTTTCGGCGATCTGACGTGTCCGTGCGATTGGCCGCCGGACACCGCCGCTGTCCGAACGTAACCCAATGTCACTCTGCGCAGCCGAACTAAAACTTAACGTCATCAATCGTGGAGTCGGGCCATTAAGCACAGGTGGCCTGCCTAAGCTCGAACAGTGCCTCATCGCGTTCTGGCGGTCGCCGAGTCGGACTCCTATCTCAAATGGTCCGTCAGCCTGCTCGCTCAGCTCCCGGCCGAAACGCAGGTTCAGGTCGTCGTGGCCCGGTCGCCGGTGCGCCCTTCGGCGGCGCAGCAGGCGGCTGCGCTGGCTGGCACCACCCAGGCGGGCCGTTCACTCGATGTGGTCAGCCCGGCTCAGCTGAAGCATCGGATCGAGCGGGACCGGCCGGACGCGGTGTTGCTGGCCTGCACGGGCCCAACCGTGCACTGCTATCAGGAGGTGCTGAGCCGGGCGGCGCACCGCCCGGTGCTGATGGCCGGCATTCCTGGCATCGCGCTGCCGGCCCGGCGCCGGGCCTGGGGCTTCCGGGGCGCCATCGACCTGATGATCGTGCACAGTCACCGCGAGGTGGAGGAGTACGAGCGGGTCCGGGTTGCGACCGGCAAGCGCGCCACCATCGGCCTGGCTACCATCCCCTTTCTTGCTCCCGATGCTCGCCGGATGGCCGAGGTCACCGGCGGCGTCCCGATCATCGAACCCAGCGTCGAAGCGCGCTTGCGCAACCGCGTGCTGTTCGCCACCCAGGGCAAGGTGCCGGTTCGCCGCAGCGAGCGAGAGCAGATCCTGCTGGCGCTAGCGGAACTGGCCCGCAGCCGGCCCGACCTTCGGGTGGTGGTCAAGACCAGGGGGGTGGTTGGAGAGTTCCACACCCATTACGAGCAGTTCCACTACGAGGTGCTCTGGCGTGATCTGGTCCGCAGCCGCCGGGTCGCGAGTTCGGCGCTGATCCAATTTGAGGCCGGTTCGATGGCCGAGCAGTTGCGGACCGCCGCTGCCCTGATCACCGTCAGTTCCACCGCCGTCCTGGAGGCGATGGCGCTGGACATCCCGGTGCTGTTGCTGGACGACTTCGGGGTCAACCCTCAGATGATCAACGAGGTGTTCGCTGGCAGCGGCTGCCAGCGAGGCCTGGATGCGCTGATAGCGGCCGACTTCCGGCATCCGGACGTTCAGTGGAGCACCCAGAACTACTTCCACCCAGTGGCTGAGAACACCTGGATGGAATTGCTGGATGACCTGGTCGAGCAGGCTCAGGCGGGCAAACTGCCGGCCCTGACCGACGGCTTGGATCCCGGCCGCTCGGATCGCCGTCGCCGGCGGGACCGGATGCGGCTGACCTGGGCCGGCAGTGAGCTGAGCCGGGCCCGGCAGCGGTTGATCAGCCGGATCCATACCAAAGATCCCCAGAAAGTGGGAGATTACTTGGCCTCGCCGGTGCCGTAGACTCCCCGCCGTTGTGCCTGGTGCTCGGTCGGCTGGACGTTCCCGAAAGCTCGGCCGGAGCCCGTTCCGATCACGATCGCACGGAAGCGGGTTGTGCATCGTCAGCCGGGTGCGCGTGCTGGCCTATGCACGCGAGGCCGAAATGTGAGGAGAGCATTTGACCAGGACCGTGGCCATTGGTGACAGGCTCGTCGGCGCAGATCACCCGACCTATGTGATCGCCGAGATCGGGCTGAACCACAACGGCGACGTCGCGATCGCCAAACAGCTGATCGACATCGCCGCTGGCGCCGGCTGCGACGCGGTCAAGTTCCAGAAGCGGACGCCGCTGATCTGCGTGCCGGAGGATCAGCGGTCCGTGGAGCGCGACACTCCGTGGGGCCGGATGACCTATCTGGACTACCGCTACCGGGTGGAGTTCGAGCAGGACCAGTACACCGAGATCGACAACTACTGCCAGAAGCTGAACATCCAATGGTTCGCCTCGCCCTGGGACGTGCCGTCAGTGGAGTTCCTGGAGCGGTTCGGCGCCGTCACCCACAAGGTCGCCTCGGCCTCGGTGACCGACATTGAGTTGCTCGAGGCGCTGCGCGACACCGGCAAGCCGATCATCTGCTCCACCGGCATGTCGACCCTGGAGGAGATCGACCAGGCGGTCGAGACCCTGGGCCGGGACAAGCTGGTTCTGCTGCATGCGACGTCCACGTATCCGATGCCGGTCGAAGAAGCGAATCTGCGCACGATCCAGACCCTCGCTGCTCGCTACGGGGTGCCGGTGGGTTACTCCGGGCACGAACGGGGGCTGCAGATCAGCATTGCTGCCGTGGCGCTGGGCGCAGTCGCGGTGGAGCGGCACATCACCCTGGACCGGACCATGTGGGGCTCGGATCAGGCCGCCTCGCTGGAGCCGGAGGGCCTGCGGCACCTGGTCCGGGACATCCGGATCGTGAACCAGGCGCTCGGGGACGGCGTGAAGCGCGTGTTCGACAGCGAGCTGGGGCCGAAGAAGAAACTGCGCCGGGTGGGGTAGAAGGGCGTGCGGTCGGTCGAGGGTTCTGACGTCACGCTGGCCTGGGTCGAGTCGCCCTTCCAGCTCCTTGGAGCGCTGGAAGCGCATTCGGCCGGGCAGCTGACGCGTACCATCGCCGTGCTCCCGCGCCGGGGAGTCCGGTCGCTGCAGCGCACGGTGGCCGAACTCCGGCGACTGGGCCTGCCGCCGGGGGCCCGGATCCTGCCGGCGGCTCGTGCGCCGCACACCTACAACGGCAACCTCGCCATCGGGGATGCCTTCTCGGGTGAAGTGCACCTGCTGCTGCTGTCCAGCCGCCCTCGTGGCGTGACCCTGCTGGACGACGGCCGCTCCACCCGCCGGGTGATGGACGCCCTGGTCGGCCGGGAGCTGCGGCTGGTCCGGCCGCACATCCACCCGACCCCGTCCCGGAGATTCCTGGCTGAGCTGGCCCTGCGCCGCCTGCGGCGGTTGTCCCGGCGCCGCCGGTTGCGGATGGTCACCGCCATGCACCTGCCGGACTCGGTGGTGGCCGCCGCAGAGCGGGCCGGCATCCCGGTCAGCCGGCATGACTTCGCCTGGCTGCGCAGCCTGCCCGGCGACCCGGTCGGCGATGCCGAGACCGTGGTGCTGGGCACGTCCATGGTGGCCACCCGGCTGATCTCCGCCCAGCCCTACCTGGACTGGGTCCGGTCCGTCGCCCACGAAGGGCCGGTGACCTACCGCCCGCACCGCCGCGAGGACGCCAGCACGCTCGGCCCGCTGTCGCGGGTGGAGGGCCTGTCGATCGCGCCCGGCGAGGTACCGGTCGAGGTCAGCCTGCGGGCGCTGACTCCCCGGCAGCGGCTGATCACTCTGCCCACCACCGCGGTCAGCACACTGCGGATGGTGGCTCCCGCTGCCCGCATCCAGGAGTTCGCGGTGCCGGACGAGTGGTGGCTGCCGGACGTCCCCGAGGCCGCCCGCCGTCACCTGGTTCCGGATGGCAGCGGGCTCAGTGCGCTGCACTACCCGGCCCGCGCCCCCGATCCGGCCGCCCAGGTCTAATCGGATCCTGATCGACATCTTGTTCAGAGCTGGCGCTGCTGGCGGCGCCCGTGAAAGGTGGCTGCCATGAGCGAATCAACTGTTGCCCAGGCCAACATCGGCGTGGCCGGTCTGGCCGTGATGGGGTCGAACCTGGCCCGCAACCTGGCCAGCCGGGAGGGCAACACGGTCGCGGTCTACAACCGCACCTACGCCCGGACCCAGGACCTGATCACGGAGCACCCGGAGGCGGGTTTTCTCTCCTTCGAGTCGATCGACGACTTCGTCGCGGCCCTGGCCAAGCCGCGCACCGCAATCATCATGGTGCAGGCCGGGCGGGGCACCGACGCGGTCATCCAGCAACTGGCTGACCGCTTCGAGCCGGGCGACATCATCGTGGACGGCGGCAACGCCAACTTCATCGACACCATCCGGCGCGAGAGTGAACTGCGCGAGCGGGGCCTCAACTTCGTCGGCACCGGCATCTCCGGTGGCGAGGAGGGGGCGCTGAACGGCCCGTCGATCATGCCCGGCGGCTCGGCCGAGGCCTGGGAGACGCTCGGACCGATCCTGCGCTCGATCGCCGCGGTGGCTGAAGGCGAGCCCTGTGTCACCCACGTCGGCACCGACGGAGCCGGTCACTTCGTCAAGATGATCCACAATGGCATCGAGTACGCCGACATGCAGCTGATCGCCGAGTCCTACGACCTGCTGCGCCGGGTGGGAGGTCACGACACCGACGCCCTGGCCGAGGTGTTCGCGGCCTGGAACGAGGGTGACCTGGAGTCCTACCTGATCGAGATCACCGCCGAGGTGCTGCGGCAGAAGGATGCCCAGACCGGTAAACCGCTGGTGGACGTGATCCTCGACCAGGCCGGCTCGAAGGGCACCGGCGTCTGGACCGTGCAGAACGCGGTCGGCCTGGGCATCCCCGTCTCGGGGATCGCTGAAGCCGTGTTCGCCCGGGCGGTCTCGTCCAAGCCGGACCAGCGGGCCGCCGTCCGGGACACGGTCACCGACCGGCCGCAGATACAGGAGGTGGGCGAGAGTTTCGAGGACGACGTCCGGGCTGCTCTCTACGCCTCCAAGGTGGTGGCCTATGCCCAGGGCTTCGACGCGATCATCGCCGGGGCCCAGCAGTACGACTGGGACATCGACAAGGGTGCGATCGCCAAGATCTGGCGGGGCGGTTGCATCATCCGGGCCCGGTTCCTGAACCGGATCGTCGAGGCCTACGACAAGAACCCGGAGCTGACCACGCTGCTGGCCGATCCGTACTTCGCCAAGGCGGTGGCCGACGGTGAGGCCGCCTGGCGGCGGATCGTCTCGATTGCCGCGTTGTCCGGAATTCCGGCGCCCGGCTTCTCCTCGGCGCTGGCCTACTTCGATTCCCTGGCAGCCGAACGGCTACCGGCGGCCCTGATCCAGGCTCAGCGCGACTTCTTCGGCGCTCACACCTACCAGCGCGTGGACAAGCCGGGTGTCTTCCACACCCTCTGGTCGCTGGGCCGGACCGAGATCGAGACCGAGCCGTCCAGCCACTAAGTCTGGGGGCGTCCCAGCCGCGTGTGCCGGGCGACCCGGACCCGATTGCCGCAGTCCTGCGGAGCGCACCAGCGGCGGCTGTGATTGCGAGAGGTGTCGAGGAAGAGCCAGCCGCAGCCCGGCGCTTCGCAGCAGCGCAGTCCGGGGTGATCGCGGCGCAGGAAGTCGCCGCACCGCAGCGCCACCAGATGGGCCAGCTGAGCCAGGCTGGCTGGCTCGATGTTCCAGCTCAGGGGTAGTTCGGCCGCCACGTCGGCCATGCTCAGCGCTTCCTCGAAGCGCCGCCGCAGCCATTGCAGCTGCCTGGCGTCTGGACGCTCACCAGCGATCTTGGCATCCAGGACGCCGGTCATCGCGGCCCTCAGCGCGCGCACCTGGCGGAGGGCGGCGGTGCCCGGACGGCCATCCCCCCTGTGCTGCTGGGTCAGTGCCGCCGCCGCGGGCAGCGTGATCAGCCCCCGGTCGGTGGCCCATTCGATCAGAGCGGCCACATCGGGCATCCGGTCCACCCGGCGCGCGTCGTCGAAGCGCCAGGACTGGCTGTCGACCAGGTCGAGGACGACGTGCCCGCCGATCCGGCCCCAGCGACCGCCATGCGCCATACCAGCATCGTCGCTCCGAATCTCCTAATGCGCAAAATCCAATTTGGGCATTAGCCTGGAGCCATGAGCTTCGACGCTGCGATCACGCCCGAGGCAGCTGGCTGGCGGGCCGGGCTGCGGACCGGGGCCAGCCTGGCGATCGGCACCTTGGCGCTGGGCATCAGTTACGGGGCCCTCAGCCGCGGAGCCGGCTGGGATCCGCTGCAGACCGGAGTGTTCTCGATGGCCGCGTTCTCCGGGTCGGCCCAGTTCGCGGTCCTCACCACCCTGGCCGGAGGCGGCGGCCTGGGCGCGGCGGTGGTCGCCGCGACCCTGATGAACCTGCGCTACCTGCCGATGGGGATGGCAGTGGCGCGCAGCCTGAAGGGCGGCCCAGTACGCCGGGGGGCCGAGGGGCAGGCCGTGGTGGACGGATCCTGGGTCAGCTCGTATCTCGGTGACGGACGGTTCGATCGGGCCAAGCTGCTGGCCGCGACGGCCATGCAGTGGCCCGCATGGGCGGCCGGCACCATCATCGGAGCCACGCTGAACCCCTCTACCGAGTTCATCCATCGCTGGGGCCTAGATGTGATCTTCCCGGCCTTCTTCCTGCTGCTCCTGGTCGATGCGTTCCGGGCCGGTGGACACGCGGTGACGGTGGCGGCAGTGGCCATGGTGGCCGGCGCCGTCATCCTGTCCTTCGCCTCGCCCGGCCTGGCCCTGCTGGCCTCCGCGGCCGCGTCCCTGACCGTGCTGCTGCTGCCGCAGCGACCGGCCCCGGAGGACGGGCTGACGGGGGCATGAACCGGGAGCTGATCTGGCCCGCCGTGATCATCGTGGCGGTGATCTGCATCGCCTTGCGCGCCGCCGGGCCCATGCTGCTGCGGGACGCCGAACTGCCGCCCCGGGCGAAGCTGGTCATCGACGCTCTGGCCCCGGCCCTGCTGGCCGGCCTGATCGTGGCCGAGCTACTGGGCCCGCACTGGCGCGACCTGGACTGGACTTTGCTGCCGTCCCTTCCCGTGGCCGCCGTGCTGCGCTGGTGGCAGGTTCCCGATCTCGGCTGCCTGGCGGGCGCGATCGCGATCACCGTGCTGCTGCGAGCGCTGACTGGCTGAGGATCGCGCCACACCGTTCCTTCATGCGGCCTGGGCTGGGGACGCAGAAGATCATCCGTAGTGTCACAATCAGACGGATGACTGTTCTGGACGTGATGCCGCCTGGATCGGCGATGGGAACGGAGGCGCTGCGCGCGTACTTCGCGTCGGTCGGCGCGGTCTTCTATGGGCACGAACTGAGCGACGACGAGGTCAGCCGGGTGATGGGCGAAATACAGTCGCCGGACCTCGAACCGCCCCGCGGGCTGCTGCTGGTCGCCCATCGCGAAGGCCAGGTGCTGGGCTGTGGCGGATTGCACTGGCTGGGCGCGGTGGACAGTTCGCGGATGGCCGAGGTCAAGCATCTGCATGTGAGCCCCGCCGCTCGCGGCCAGGGGCTAGGGGCGAGGCTGATGCTCGATCTGGAGCAGCGGGCCCAAGCGGCCGGTTGTGTCGCCGTCCGCCTGGACACCCGGTCCAACCTGCACGCGGCCCGGCGCCTGTACACCCGCCTCGGCTACATCGAGATCCCGCGCTACAACACCAATCCTTACTCCCAGAACTGGTACGAAAAACCGCTCCTGTAAAGCTGACCGGTTTCTCTTGGCCTCGGTCCCGGGCGCCGTCACACCGGCCATCGCCAGCCGGACTGGCCCGCTCGAGCACGCCATGAACCCGTTCGACCTGCTCACCCCGGCCATCCGTCTGGCCTACCACGGCCTGACCGGACTGGCCGCCGTCCTGACCCCGGTCGCGGGCCCCGCCCGAGGCGCGCGCGCCCAGGTTATGCTCACCCAGATAAAACCGCAGGGGGTCCAGCTCCAGTC
>CALMAR010000420.1 GCA_937859855.1 uncultured Kineosporia sp. | reverse complement strand
GCCGACCTGCTCAATGAACCAGGGCGGCGCCGTTTGCGGGGCGCCCGGGCCCACCCCTGCCTTTTCCGCCCGCGGCCGGGGCTACGACGCCAGGTCGTCGGTTCTCAGGCCCCTGACGACTCCGCTTTGATCGGCGGGCGCGCCCCGGAAGGCCGGGATTGGACCGCCGAATGCCGGGCGCACACGGTGATCAGCCACAGCGCAGCCCAGTCGGTGCGCCGCCGAGCAGCAGCGCGGCCGAGCCGCGAGCTGGCATGGGCTTGCCGAACCTCGCGCAGCGACGGCGGGCGGACCGCCAGCGTGTCACGATGGCCCGCGGAACTGGACGGCGGAGCAGGGGACGGGCATGGAGGCACTCCGGGAGCGGGATCCGCGCCAGGCTGGACCGTACACACTGATCGGCCGTCTGGGCAGCGGGGCGATGGGCAGCGTTTACCTGGCCCGGGCAGCTGACCAGCGTCTGATCGCGGTCAAGATCGTGCACGAGAGCCTGGCCCACGAGGACTCGTTCCGCGAGCGGTTCCGCCGCGAGATCGCCGCCGCCAGCCGGGTTTCCGGGGGTCGCACCGCCGCAGTCCTCAACGCCGACCCCGCCGCCGACCCGCCGTGGATGGCCGTCGAGTACGTCGAAGGACCAAGCCTGGAACAGCAGGTCCGGGCCAGCGGCCCGATGCCCGGCGCCCACGTGTTCTGGCTGGCCAGCGGAATCACGGCCGCTCTGGTCGAGATTCACCGGGCCGGCGTCACTCACCGGGACCTCAAGCCCACCAACGTGCTGCTGTCCCCGGACGGCCCCCGGGTGATCGACTTCGGGATCGCCCGCTCGGCCGACGCCAGCACCCTGACCACCACCGGCATGGTGGCCGGTTCACCGGCCTTCATGTCACCTGAGCAGGCCGTGTCCGGCGCGGTGACCCCGGCCAGCGACATCTACTGCCTGGGCGCTGTGCTGTTCTACGCCGCGACCGGGCAGCCCGTGTTCGGCAGTGGGCCGCCCGCCGCCATGCTCTACCGGGTCGTGCACAACGACCCGGCCCTCCAGACGATCGCCGACCCGGCGCTCCGCACCCTGATCGAGGCCTGCCTGCGCAAGGATCCGGCCACCCGGCCCAGCCTCGGCAGCATCCTCAGTTACGCCGGCCGGTCCGCAGGAACCCGGGATCCGCTGCTCCTCGCGCCCGCGCTGCCAGTCACTGAGCAACTTCCGCCAGTGATGGACCCCGGGCAGGACACCCTGCTCACCGAGTCGCAGAACACTCAGCCGGTTCATCCGGGGCAGCGGCCGGACGAGCAACCGCACGAGCAGTCGTACGCTTCGGCCCGGCCGCCCTGGGCTGGCCCGCCCGACCAGGCGGCCCTCAGTGCCGACACCCGGCTGGCCGGCCCAGCTCAGATCCGCCCGGACCTTGGGCCGCCCGCCCGTAGACCGGTGGCGCTGATCATTGCCAGCACCCTGGCCCTGCTCGCCCTGATCGGCGGGATCGCCGCAGTCGCGCTGCTACACAGACAGGACCGCAGCGACCGCGCCGGTCAACCCGCTGTCACCGGAACCGGCAGCCCGCAAACGCCCGCGACCGCACCGAACCCGGCGACATCCACCGCATCGGCCACGGCCACGGCGGCGCCCGCGTCCGGTGGACCGGCCTATCTCTACACTCTGGCCACCGGGCCGCTGGCCAGTCTGTCCGGAACCCAGCGCTCGTATCAGCAGGACGGCTTTCAATCCAGCGACAGCACCAGTTTCCGGGTCGGGTGCGACGGAACCGCCTGGCCAACGACATTTCGCACCGTGGCGAGCGCCCGCAGACTCACCGGTGATCTGCTGCTGGACTCGAAACTGGCTCCCGCCGACCTGGTCGCCGACGTCGTGCTCACCGCCGACGGCAAACAACTGGGACACTGGCAGCTGTCCAGGGGCAAGGACATCAAACTGAGCGAGAACGTGCGAGGCGCAACCACTTTGGAGCTGGACGTGACCGCGGTGTCCGGGTCCTGCGGCCTGGCCACGATCGGTTACGGCGTGATCGTGGACGGCGCACTGAGCTGAGCCGAAGCGGGCTGGGCCACCTGCAGCAGGCTCACCGAACGCCCAGCCCCGAGGTACCCGCGACCGGCCGGGGCGCCGAACAGCTGATCCGCCTCCAGCGCGAAGCCCTGCTCCCGGGCCTCGATCGCCCGGGTCGGAGTGAGCAGCAGCCGGAACCCCGACGACAGCATCTCCTGCACCACCCGCGACAGGGCCCGGCGCTGCCCGCTCAGGATCAGTGAGGCATCCCCGGCCATCACCAGGGCCCGCCGGTGCACACCGATCTGGCACAGCTCGCTCAGGAGCGTCGGCTTCTCGTTGAACTGCTCCACGGTTGCCTCGACGCTCAGCGCGTCGCAGTCGTCCACCAGCACCGCATACTCCGCCGACCCAAGGCGTTCCGCCGCCTGGCGAAGCTCGATGTCCTTGATCGAACTGCCTGACAGCACCTCGAAACCCGCCGAGGCACCCACGGCTTCCGAGTCGAGCGAAGCCAGCGGGGAACGGCCTGCGGCGATCAGGAGCACCGGCGTTCCCCGGCTGACCAGCCCCGCCAGCACGGTACGTAGCGCGGTGGTGCGCCCCGAGCCGTCCGGCCCAGAGATCAGCATCAGCTGCGCGTCCTCACCGAACAAATCGATGCCCACCGTTTCGACCCGGGGCCCGCCGACCCCGAGCGGGATCCACCGTGGCGGCTGACCTGCCACGTTCAATTCCGAGCTGGCGACCGCCTCCGGTAGCGGGTCGATTCTCACCGGCAGCTGTGCCAGCGGAACTGAGCGGCCGGCCACTCGCGCGTCGTCCACGATCTGGGGATTGGAGCGGGACGGCTCGCACAACTGCAGATGGCGGCCGTCCGCGCCGTCCGCTGCTCGGCCCGGCAGAATGGCCGGGTTGGCCGCTCCGGCCGGCAGGTTCTGGCGCCGGAACTCCTGCTTGGGGAAGGACAGGATCAGGCGGCGCTGGTACAGGTTGGGCAGCTTGCCGTTCAGCATGTCCTGGCCCCCGATGGCTACGACATGGATGCCAACGGTCACTCCCGCCGCTACCACCTCGCGCATGGTCCCGGCCAGCGAGGTCTCGACGTACAACGGGTCGCTGCGGTTCTCGATCAGCTCCCAGCCATCGACGATCACCACGATCTTCGCCTCGCCCGCCAGCTGCCCCGACATCCGCAGCGACCGGCGCCGGTCCACCTCCCGGGACAGCCATTCGATCAGCCGCCGTAGCCGGTCCGGCTCCCCACCTCCGATCACGCCACCGCAATGCGGCAGCGCCTCGAACACCGCCAGGCCGCCCGGCTCACGCTCGACCAGGTACAGGTGCACCTGGTCGGGACCGAACCGCGAGGTGATGCTGTCGATCAGGGCGCGGGCAGCCGTGGTCCGGCCCTGCTGCGGGCCACCGGCGATCATCACCCGCTCGGTCCCAGCCAGGTCGAGGCCGATGGCCGGCTGGGCCTGCAGTTCCGGGTCGTCGGCCAGGGCGAACGGAGCCACCGAGGGGGGCAGCTCGGTGGTGGACATCTCCTCCAGCCGGTCCAGCATCACCACAGCCGGTAGCGGCGGCAGTAATGGGAGGAAGGGAGCGGCCGATCCGGTTGAGGCCGCTTCGATCGCCTGGATGCACAGCTCCTGATCGGTCACCCCGTGCTGGATCACCACCTCGTCGGGCCGGCTGGTGCCCATGGCCGCCCAGGCCACGAACCGCAGTTCGGCCGGGCGGGCCCCCCCGCGGGGCGGGGGCGCACCGAGGAATCCGCGCTGGAACAGCCGAGGGAGCCGCACTTCGTCCTTGGTGCACAGGATCAGCCCCCGCCCGCGCAGCCGGCCGGGGATGGCGGCCGCATCCGGCGTCCCCAGCACCTCGGTACTGTCGGCGGGCTCGTTCTGCCGCAGGGTGATGCGCAGGTCGATATTGTTCTTCAGCTCCGGCGACAGCTTGCCCTGCAGCGACTGGGTGGCCAAGACCAGGTGCATGCCCAGCGAGCGTCCCTTGGCGGCCACGTTGACCAGCTCCTTGAGGAAGTCCTGAGCCACCTCCAGGACCCGGGCGAACTCGTCGAAGATCATCACCAGCCGGGGCAACGGGCCAAGCTCGGGCCGGGTCCGGCGAGCCTTCCAGTACTCGTCGATCTCCCCGCCGTAGGAGCCGAGCAGAGACTCTCGCCGCCGCACCTCGGTCCGGACCGACGCCAGCACCCGCTTGGCCGCGGCTTCATCGAACACGTCGGCCGCAGTGGCACCGGTGGAGCGGATCAGTGACACCACGTGTGGGCAGTGCTCGAACGGCAGGAAGGCACTGCCGCCCTTGAAGTCGACCAGAACCAGGTTCAGCTCATCCGGGCTGTTGGCCATCAGCAGCGACGTGACCAGGGTCTGCAGCAGGTAGCTCTTGCCGGCGCCGGTGGCTCCGCCGAGCATGGTGTGCGGTCCCTGCCCGGCCAGATCCACGCTGACCACGCCCTCCATGTCAGCCCCGATCGGCACCTGGGTCGCTGGGCCGGTCCGTTTCCGCCACAGCGCCGCGACCTGCTCCGGCGATGGCTGCGCCGGGATCCCGAGCAGATCCAGGAACCGGACCGGGTAAGGGATGGACCGGGCGCTGGACGACAGCGACAGCCGGTCGCGCATCGGAGCCAGATTGCGCCCGATCAGCTCACTGACGGCCGCCGGGCACAGGTCCGGCTCGGCGGCCAGGCTGGCGTCCTTCCTCGAACGGGTCACCTGCAGGGCGCCACCGGGGTCGAACCGGCACTCGGCCCGGGACTCGTTCATCGAGGCGGTGTCCACGCAGATCGAGTACACCCCGACCGAGGGGCCATCGCGCAGGATCTCCTTCATGCCCGGCGTCTGCCGCAGCGCCAGCGCACCGTCCAGCACCACCACGATCTCGTCGAACCGGGCTCGTCCCCCGGATTGGCTGGTCTTGAGCCGCTCGGTCACCGTCTCCTGCAGCTCGGCGGCCCGGCGCAACCGGGTCTGGCTGGTGTTGCCGACCCAGGCCGGGATCGACGCCTCCGCACCGGCCCCGACATGCGGCAGCCAGCGGGTCCAGGCCAGCTCCGCGCCATCGCCGGCGGTGATCACCACCAGCCGCAGGTCGTCCGGAGAACGCAGGGTGGCCAGCTGCACGATCAGCCACCGAGCCAGCCCGGCCGCCTGCTCAGCCGCTCCCACCACCCCCAGCACCCCGGCCGACCGCCGGTCCAGGGTGACCGGCGCCGCCAGCACC
>CALMAR010000419.1 GCA_937859855.1 uncultured Kineosporia sp. | reverse complement strand
GATCAGCCAGGCTCTGGCCGATCGCCGCCTGCCGGGGGAACTCGAACAGCTGCTCGGCGGCCCGGTTCCAGCCGGTGACGAAACCGTCCATGTTCAGCGCTATGTAGGCGTCCTGGGAGCTTTCCAGCACCTCCGTGACCTTGATCGCTTCCTCGGCGAGCCGTTCCGAGGCGGTCGAGGCTTCGGTGATGGCCCGCCGGAGCTGGACGATGCCCATCGCCTGCTGGGCCAGCGCCCGCAGCAACTTGACCTGACTGGGCCCGACCTGCTGAACGTCGTTGTCGTAGGCGCAGAGGGTGCCGAGGATGTGCCCCTCCTCGGTCTGCAGCGGAACCGAGGCGTAGAAGCGGAGCTGGGCGATTTCGCCGTTCACGAACGGGTTGTTCCGGAACACCGGTTCCAGCCGGGCATCGGCGGTGATGATGGGCTGGCCACCGGTCACCACCTGGTTGCACATCGCGTCGCTGCGCTGGGCCGGCTCGAGCTCGGCACCGAATGTGGCGATCGACTGCTGCCACTGCTCGTCGATGATGTTCATGGTCGCGAACGGGACGCCGCAGACCTCGGCGGCCAGCCGGACGATGTCCGAAATCCCCTCGGCGACCGGATCGTCCAGCAGGCGCAGGGCGTGGATGGCCTCGAGCCGGGCGTGCTCACGTAGATCCGTTGCGCTGATGCTCCCGGACGGATCAGCCGTGCTCACCTCCGGACTATCGGCAGAGCCGTGGCCCAGCCTTAAAGGCTGCGGGGTTGCAGCCGCACCAGTTGCCCGAGCAGTTTGTCCAGTTCGGCTTCCGGATCGGCGGTCAGCCCGGAATGAACGGCTCCGGGCTGAAGTACGGTGCTGCGGGGGGCGGTCAGCCAGCCGAACCGGGCTCGGAGCGGTTGCGCACTGGCCTGCCCGGCCGTGCTGTCGCCGTCGCAGACCGCGCGGACGCCGTCCAGGGCCGCCGTGACCGTCTCCAGGTTCAGCCCGGGGTGCAGCGCCCGCAGTCGTTGCGGGTCGAGATCGCTTGCACAGCGGAGGAATTGGAGGCGCTGGCAGTAAAGCACCACAGCCACATTGACGTACTCGCCGCGATCCACCCGGGGCACCACCCGGAGCACGGCGTATTCGAATGGGACCGGCCCTGCGGCGAGTTCGCCGTCGTTTGTCATCACACCTCCGCCCGGCCCGGCTCGCCGGGCTCGATTCGCCAGGCCGCGCCGGGATCGGCTCGGGCGAGCAGGTACCGCAGGTAGCGGGCTCGCCAGTCATCGGCCGATCGAGGATCGCCGGCCGCCGAGTTCATGGTCTGCAGGAAGACATCCGGCACCAGGGCGAGGATCTCCGACAGCAGCGACTCGGTCACGGCTGCGCTGAGTTCCTGGTCCAGACGGGCTCTTTCGTGCGGTGGCCAGCCCGCGACGATCCGGCCCAGCACGTGCTCGGACAGGTCGTAACGCCGGGCCGCCCAGGTGCCGACCGGAGGCCAGGCGTGCTGGAAGACCAGCGACGCGCCGTGATCGATGGCCCACAACCGGCCGTGCCAGATCAGCAGGTTGGGATTGCGCCAGGACCGGTCCACGTTGGCGGTGAACGCGTCCAGCCAGAAGATGGCCGCAGCCTCGGCCGATGGTGCCTGCCAGCTGATTCCGTCGTAACCGGCGGATCCGGGCAGGAAGTCCACACCGAGGTTGAGGCCGGGACTGGCGATCAGCAGTTCCTGGATCTCGGGATCGGGTTCGCCCTTGCCGATCCGGGCATCCAGATCCAGCAGCACCAGTTCCGGCACCCTGATTCCCAGCCGCCGGGCCAGTTCGCCGGTCACGATCTCCGCCACCAGCGCTGCCGTGCCTTGTCCAGCACCAGCGAACTTGGCCACATAGGTGCCGTCGTCGTCCGCTTCGACCAGCCCAGGCAGCGATCCGCCCTCGCGCAGCGCGGTGACGTAGCGCGTGATCTTTACCTGGCGCAGCACCCTGCGACCCTACTGACCAGCCGCCCGGCTGGCCGGCGCACCGGTCAGGTGTTCTTGGCCGGGATGTGTTCGGCCTGGTGCCGGACCAGGTCGGCCAGGGCGGTGCGGGCCAGGACCTGCTGCTGAGTGGTGGTGCGCTCGGAGCGGCTGCGGCCGAGGAAGGTGATGGTCCAGTGCAGCAGCGTGGTGATCCGATTCTTGAACCCGACCAGGTAGATCAGGTGCACGACCAGCCACATCAGCCAGGCGATGAGGCCGGACAGCCGGAGCGGGCCCACGCTGGCCACAGCGTTGAAGCGGGACACGGTGGCCATGCTGCCCTTGTCGAAGTAGTGGAACGGTGCGCTGGTGTCCTCGCCCTGCAGTCGCCGCTGGATCGTCTTGGCGGCGTACTTGCCGCCCTGCATGGCCACCTGGGCCACGCCGGGCAGCTGGTTCAGGGCGATCATGTCGCCGATCACGAAGATCTCCGGATGTCCGGGCACGGTGAGATCCGGATTGACCTTGACCCGCCCGGACCGGTCCAGCTCGACCGCGGTCTGGCTGGCCAGTTGCTGACCGAGCGCCGACGCGCTCACCCCGGCGGCCCAGACCTTGGTGCGGGCCGGGATCCGGCGCTTACTGCCGTCCGGATCGGTCACCTCGACCCCAGTGGCGTCCACCCCGACCACCTTGGCCTGGAACTGGGTATCGACGCCGATCTTGTGCAGCCGGTTCTCCGCCTTGCGGGACAGCCGGTCACCGAAGGAAGGCAGCGGTGCGGGGAGGGCGTCGGCCAGGATGACCCGGGCCCGGCTGGGGTCGATGTTCCGGAAGTCGTTCTTCAGCGCCCGGCGGGACAGTTCAGATATCTGCCCGGCCATCTCCACTCCGGTCGGGCCGGCTCCGATCACGACGAAGGTCAGCCACTCGGCCTGCTGGTCCGGATCGGTCAGCAGTTCGGCCATTTCGAACGCACCGTAGATCCGGCCACGCAGTTCCAGCGCGTCGTCGATGCTCTTCATCCCGGGGGCGAACTCAGCGAACTGGTCGTTGCCGAAATATGACTGCCCAGCGCCAGCGGCCACGATCAGGCTGTCGTAGGGGGTCACGGTGTCGCCGACCATGGCCTGGGAGGTGACGGTCTTGGCGGCGACGTCGATCGAGGTCACGTCGCCGAGCAGCACGGTGACGTTCTGCTGCCGCTTCAGCACATCCCGGGTGGCGGGCGCGATCTCTCCCTCGGAGAGGATCCCGGTGGCCACCTGGTACAGCAACGGCTGGAACAGGTGGTAACTGGTCCGCCCGATCAGCGTGACGTCGACATCGGCACCGCGAAAACTTTTGGCCGCGAACAGCCCTCCAAAACCGGAACCGATGATCACGACCCGGTGGCGGGCCGAGTCAGCGGAATCCGAACGACGCTGAACCGTCGGTGATGTCATCACTGCTCCTGAACCTGGGCGGCAGACTCCTATTCTGGCCAGACCCGCCCCGGGCCGCCCGATGGCCGGTACAGGCACCTGGTACATCGCGGAACGGGGCGCCGGCCTTCCCGGGCTGGGAGTGTGCTTGGTCTCCCGGCTCGGCGGCGGGGCCCGGCTCTGCGCTCTTCGGGGCTGACTCCTACCGCGATCGAGCAGCCCGGCCTTGCTTACCGGGCGACCCAGCCGTCCTCGGCTGGGAGCGGGTCAGAGTCTCCCGCAAGTGCGCGGCCAGGCGAAGGCTGAGCGCGACGATGGTCAGGGTCGGATTGACCGACCCACCGGCCGGGAACACCGAACTCCCGGCCACGAACAGGTTCTGCGTCCCGTGCACTCTGAGGTCGGCGTCGACCACTCCGGTGTGTGAACTGGGCGAGATCCGGGTGCCGCCCATGTGATGGTGGTTGCCGCCCACCATCCGGGGCTGTCCGTGATCCCAGTCACCCTGGATCACGTCGCCCAGCCCTGCTTTCCGGAAGGCAACGGCGAACAGATCCCGGGAACGGGTGATCCGGATCCGGTCATCCGCCGACCAGTGCCAGTTCAGTACCGGAATGCGCCGGCCGTACTGGTCCCGGTCAGCTCCAAGCCGGATCCGGTTCTCCGGGTGCGGCGTCTGCTCGGTCTGGTGGAGCAACTCGAACACATTCCCGCGCAATGTCTCTGGCTGAGATGCCCAGCCGTTGTGATCGACTCCGATGTGCCGGGCCATGACCCGGCGTGCGGTCAGCAGATCAGGGACGCCGATCGCCATCCGGAACGCCTGGGCCACCTGGCTGGCCCGCGACCCGGAGCGGCCGGTGGGACTGCGCAGGGCGGTGTAAGCCTGCACCGCCGGGCTGGCCAGCACATCGTGGCGGGGCAGCAGCAGTGCACTGGCCGAGATCAGGTCGCGGGCCCGCGCGGTGCCCGGCGCGATGGTCAACTTGCCCATCACTTTGGTGCCCTGGCGAAAATCCGCGTCATACAGGCTGAGTCGTGCGCCGAGCGCGACGCCCGGCGGCACCACCAGCAGACCACCTCGCACCTGCGGGTGCTCCATCCAGTATCGGCCCACCTGGTCGTGCCGGTTGCCCATTCCGCCCCGGATCCCTTCACCGGCCAGGAGCAGCAGGCGGGAGTTCTCGATCCCACCGGCGGCCAGAACCACCGCCCGGGCTTCGACCAGGCCGCGCTGGCCATCTGGCCGGGTGAATCCGACCCGGGCGATGGTGAGCTCGTCGCCGGCCGTCTCGTCCACTTCCAGGGCGGTGGCATTGGCATCGGTGACGATCAGCAGGGCCGGGTCGGCCCGGATCCTGGCGACCGCGCCGGCGGTCCACGCGCTGGCCGGACCGAACTGGAACATCTGGGTCTGCACCAGATCCGGATCCACCGGCAGCATCGGAGAATCCGGCCTGGCCCAGCCCGGCCCGGTGTAATCGAACCGGCCCAGCCCGCAGACCGGCTGGGCAGCTGCATACCAGGGGTCGAGTTCGGCGCGGCCGAAGGGCCACCCGGTGTGCGGGATTCCCGGCCTGGGCTCGAAGTCGATCTCGTCGAGGGGTGCGTACCGGCAACCCCGGGGGCCGGTCTCGGGTTCCTGGTTGGACATCCGGTAGCTCCACAGCCCGCTGGTGCCACCCAGGGCAGCGGCCCGGGTCTGTCCTATATCGCTCTGCGGATAGGGATTCTCGCCCTCCACCTGGATGTCGGTCAGCTGCCGGACGGTTCGCTCTGCGCCGCTCTCCAGCACCACCACCCGCAGACCGGATCCGGCCAGGGCCTGAGCCAGGCTCAGTCCGGCCGGTCCGGCGCCGATCACGCAGAGATCCGCGTTCAGCGTCATCTCCGCCGATGGCATCGAGCCCGGCGTCATCGAGCTCCGGCTCCAGCACCGGAACCCACCGCCAGCAGCCGATGCAACCGGCTGCCGGGCTGCCAGCGCACCAGCTTCTTCAGGACGCGCAGCGTGTCCGGCGGAAGAAGCGCGTTGGCCCGGATGGTCAGCCGCATCCGGCGATCAGCGTCGACCAGCGCCGCGTTCAGTTCGCGCCGCAGTTCGCCGGGCAGATCAGCGCGCTGTACGAACCGGCCGTGCGCCTGCAGGATGGCGTCGGCGTGATGGAAGGTCATCTGATGACGCTCGCCCTTGACCTGGACGATGTTGAAACCCGAACTGGCGGAACTGGAATGCACCAGATATCCAGATAGTGGCGCGGCCAGGAACCCGACGTCGCAGCGACTGGCCACCCGCAACCACAGGGCTAGATCGCAGTAGGGTCCATCAGCAAGGTCGAAGCTTTCGCCGGTCACCGCGCTGCTGCGCAACAGCACCGACGACACGCAGACGATGCCGCCGATGGAGATCGAGCGGCGAATGAAGGACGGCCCGGCTTCCAGGGTGTCCCGGTCCAGCCGAGCCCAGTTCTGAGCGGGTCCGTACGGACGCGCCTGCTGGTCGAGGAAGCGGAATGCCGAGTGCACCATGCCCGCGCCCGGATTGGCCTCCATGAAAGCGACCTTGGCCCTGAGGTTGCCGGGCAGCATCAGGTCATCGTCGGGCAGCATCACCCGGTATTCTCCGCGTCCGGCCCGCAGGGCCCGGGTCAGATTCCCATGCAGGCCGATGTTCTCGCTGGCCGGCTGATGGCTGACCCGCGGATCGCCAATACTCGTGACAAAACTGGCCGTGTCATCAGTGGAGGCATTGTCCAGAACAATCACCTCAATGTCCTCATAGTCCTGATTGAGAACACTGCGCAGACTGGCGGTGAGCAAATGTCGCCGGTTGCGGGTGGGAATGCACACTGTGACAGTGGGGCGAGCCATCGAGTGACCTCAAGTCTGTCTAACGCGGGCTAACTGGGCCGAACTCTCCGAGCATGCCAATTCTCGAAGGATCGCGGGCTCGAAAGGCCTTATTCTTTAGCCCGCAGGCAAACTGATCCGAAACAGAAACACCCCAAGACATCCTTAATCACATCAGTTCCATTCTCGACGCTCAGCACGCTTCAGTTATCGGTCCGGTCTCGACGGTGCCCGATCGGGTCCTCAAAACCCGGCCTCGCGGCCCTGAATGTTCGATTAGGGTTCCCAGCAATGAGTCACCAAATCTTCGCCCGCTCCGGCGCACCGCGCTGCCTGCTGGTGACGAAAGAGTTTTCGGTCAATCCCACCTCGGGCGGGATGCTGCGAACACTGGCCATCGTCGAACAGCTGGCCGCCCAGTACCGGACGACGGTGATACATCCCGGCGGCGTGCTGCTCGCCGGTCCGGCGGACGCCGGCGCCCCCACCCAAGCATCGCTGCCGGCAACGACGGGGCGGATCATCAGCCGGATCGAACAGGTCGCCAGTTTTCGGCACTACCGGTCGATCAGTGGCATGCGGATCGGCGGTTCAGCCCTCCTGCGCCACCTTCGTTCCGAAGCGATCGGCCGCTATCAGGTGGGAATCGTTGATCACACCTGTTTGGCCGGACTGGCGCCGGGGCTGGCGGCCGGGTGTGATCAGGTGCTGGTCAGCATGCACAACATCGAGTCGGACCTGATGGACCAGCGCGCTCGAGCGGCGAACTCGGCGGCATCCCGGCTTTCCATGGCCGCCGAGACCCGGTTGCTGCGTCGATTGGAAGCGGATGTGGCGGCGCGCTTTCCGCTCATCCTGACCACCCAGGCCGACGCCGGCGCCCTGCCCGGTATCCAGACCGCGATCGTCTGCCGCAACGGTATCTTCGCGGACACGAGCACCCGGCGCCGGGGCCGGCGACCGCCTCTGTCGATGGTGTTCTCCGGGGCTCTGGACTGGCAGCCCAATGTGGCCGGGCTGGAGTGGTTCATGACCCAGGTGTGGCCGCTGGTCCTGGCCGCCGAGCCGGGTGCCCGGCTTACCGTGGCTGGCCGGAATCCGGATCCGGTCGTGATCCGGGCCTGCCGGACGCCAGGCGTCACCCTGTTGCCGGATGTGCCGGACATGGCGGCGGTTCTGGATGCGCATGCGCTCGGGATCGTCCCGCTGCTGGCCGGCGGCGGTTCCCGGATCAAGATCCTCGAGTACCTGGCCGCCGGGATCGACGTGGTGTCCACCGTGGTGGGGGCGTCCGGACTGGAGGACATTCCGGCTGAGTTGATCGACCGGCTCCCGTCCGATCCGCGGGCGTTCGCTGGCGCAGTGGTCGCGCGGATGCACGCCCCCGGTGAAAACGGGACTCAGGCCCAGGACTGGGTGCGGAAGAATTATGCCTGGGATGTCACCCTGCAACCGCTGCTGGATCATCTGGCGCGCGGTCTCTGATGGCGCTCAGCCCGCTTCCCGTTCGGCCTCGAGCGGGGTCCTGCTCATCACCGGGGATGTCACCAGGGGGCCGGTCAACACCGGCGGGAGCGGTGCCGCTGATGTGGACGGCCTCCAGCGCCGATGACCGACATGCCAGGCCACCGACCAGAGAAAGCCAGCCGGGCTGTGCTGTTCCCTGGCCGTGCGGGCCAGTCCGCGCAGTGAGGCACGAAGTGACTTCGACCGGCCCGTCGTGGCGGTTCTGCCGGGGTGCTGAGCGTCATCCGGGACCAGGATGATCGGCCGGCGCTGGGCGTACCGGTCACTGAGCATCGCGGCGGCCGCGCCGTATTCACGCCCCTGACGCCAGATCCCGCGAAGGGATGAACGCAGCCGCACGTTGAGGACGGCGTCCGGCCAGAAGGTCAGCGGAACGCCGGAGAGCTGGATACGCCAGCACAGATCGGTGTCCTCCAGGCAGCCGACTGCAGGGTCGAAGCCGCCGGCGGCCAGAAAGATCGCTCGATGCACCCCAAGATTGCCGCCGCCGGCGTGGGGAAGATCCGGTCCGAAGGGGGAGTGCTGAAGTTCGTGTTGCTGCTGGATGGGCCGCGATCGCAACACCGCAGCCGGATTCAGCGGATTCGGGTCGAATCGGCCGGCGATGAACTGATGACGGCGCAGGCCGGCGACCATGGCGGCAACCCAGCCGGGGCCGACCTCGTCGTCGGCGTCACAGAATGCCAGCCAGGGAGCCCGGGTGTGGGCGGCCCCAGCGTTGCGCGCGTAACCGGCTCCCGGGTAAGCGCTTGCGTCGATCACGGTCAGTGCGGGAAGGCGCTCCTGGAAACTCATAGCCACGCTGACAGTTCCATCGGTGGATCCGTTGTCGCAGATGATGACGTCCCAGCTGGTGTCAACGATCTGCTGGCTGAGAGCGGAAAGCTGGGTAGCCAGGGTGGCCTCGGCATTGCGGCACGCGATGATGACACTGAGCGCGGGCTGCGGCACGAGTCCCCCTCTCAGCGCTGTCGGAGAGCGCTAGTAGCCACTCACTTACTCGCCCTGTGCCGGAAAAGTCTTATGTGACAATGCTTCATTCCTGAGCCGAACGTGACGCTTGAGTCGGTCTGCCCGGTGGCGTGCCTTGCATTCCAGCCTAGGAAAGGGTGGCCGCCGTCATCCGGCGGATGTACCGCAATCAGCCGAAGGGAGTACTGGCAACGGGCAGTGCGGTTCGCGGAGCGATCCATCCGGGGTGATCTGGCGGATCGGCCACGAAATCGCCAACGCTGGCGGCACTCTTGGAGGATGCGACGGCTCAGCGTCTCGGCCTTCGTGCCCCGGAACTCCGATGCTGCCGCTTCTCGGTGTCCTCTCAGCAACAAGGTTCTACCTTGGCGCCAGCGCATCACGGCGCCGTTCTGGCGGGTCGATCGCCGGAAAGTCAGCCGGGCGGGCAACATTCCAGACATTCCGGCCGCCGCAAACACTTCGCAAAGTCAGGTGACCAGGTGCAGACCGATCCGCTCACGCGCTACGGCGTTCTGCCGGAGCCGTCCATGATCATCGGAGGTGGCCGTTGAGCGGGGCGGACATCGCCGAGATGCCCGGTTCTGAGACGGGACCGGTCGTGGTCGAGGCGAGAAACGGACGCCGCGCCGCCTGGACCTTCTTCGATCAGGCGCTGTCCAGCCTGACCAACGCTGCCTTGGCGATTTTGGTGGCCAGCAAGGTGAGTGCGGGCGAATTCGGAGCTTTCACACTGGCTCTGATCACGTTCAGCTTTGTCACCGGGGTGGGCCGCGGGCTGATCAGCGACCCGTTCGTGGTCCGGTTCTCCGACGCGGATCAGCGCGCGCATCGCGCGGCTAGCGCGCGGGCCGCTGGAGCCGGAGTCAGCTTCGGCCTGGCGTCCTCACTAATCTGCGCCGCCGCCGGAATCGTGCTGCGGGGGGATCCCCAGGTCAGCACCGCCCTGTTCGCTCTCGCGGTTTCGCTTCCCGGCCTGATGATTCAGGACATCTGGCGGCACATCTTTTTCGCCGCCGGGCGGCCAGCAGCGGCCGCGATGAACGACCTGGTCTGGACCGTGGTGCAGTTCGCACTGCTTGGACTGCTGCTGGCAGCCGGCAGCCGGTCGGTCTTCTGGATCACACTGGCCTGGGGCTTCGCCGCGCTGGTCGCGGCCGTCATCGGCGTGTTCCAGACCGGGGTACTGCCCCGGCCCTCAGCCACGCTGGCCTGGTTCCGGGAGACGCGGGACCTGAATGTCCGGATGGCGCTGGACTTTGCGTTGAACATGGGGGCCATCAACCTGGCCATCTACGTGATCAGTGCCATTGTCGGGCTGGCCGGAACGGGTGCGTTGCGCGCGGCTCAGGTGCTGCTGGGCCCGCTGACCCTGCTCTATGCGGGGCTGAGTTCCTTTGTCCTTCCGGCACTTTCCCGGCGGGCCGGATCAGGCCGGAGCCTGATCCGGGCCTCACTGCTGACCAGCGTGGCCTCCGGTGGACTGGCCACCGTCTGGGTGGCGATCCTGGTCGTGTTGCCGGACTCGCTGGGTGTGCGGCTGCTGGGCGCCAGCTGGGCCGGAGCGCACCGGGTGATGCTCGGGTCGGGCGTGGTCGCCATCGCGGTCGGATGCGTGATCGGGGCGTCGCTGGGGTTGAAGGCGTTGCGCCGGGCCGATCAGATGCTCAAGGTCACGCTGATGCAAGCCCCCTTCATGCTCGGGCTGGGCGTGCTCGGCGCCTTCACCGGTGGCGCGGTCGGCGCGGCCTGGGGGTTCGCTGGGGCGCAGGTCTTCGGCCTGGTGGTGTGCTGGATGGTGTTCCTCCAGGCTCATTCCGCTCCTCGCGAATGGATCGGCCAGCCCTGACCTGTCTGCTCTTGGCCTTCCCCCGGCCGGGGCGCAGTGGTCGCCATCTCAGCCGGGACTGCTGGGCACCGGGCTCTGGGTGCCCTGACCGGCGCTGACCGGTGAGGTGCGGGCATCGAAGCGACGTTCAGGGGTGAAGCGTGGCGACCGGGGATGGCGCGCCCCGGATCCGGCGCAGGGCGGCCATCGCGTCGGAAACCCCGACCGTGACCGGCGGACCCCAGATGCTGGTCAGCAACCAGGCCAGCACGATGGTGTTGGGCTGCAGCAGCGATCCGGACAAGAAGAAGATCATGAGGATCACTGCGGTCGGCAGTACCGGTAATGGTGGCCCGCGCAGGATCGACACCAGCAGGAATGACACGAACAGCACGGCGGCCGGAAGACCATATTCGAAGGCCAGTTTCGGCGCGATCGCGTAGACCACGGCCACCCCCTGCCTGCCGCCACGGTCGGACTCCAGCACCCGCTCGGACGCGCCGGCCCCGGCTCCGATCAGATACCGGCTGGGCGCTTCGGCCAGCCCAGAAGCCACCTCCTGATACGGCTGCACGAAACGCAGATACCCGCTGGAGCCCTGTTGTGAGGTCTCGTCCCGGCGGTTCAGCAGCAGATCTGCGGCCGGGGTCGAAAAGATCACCGCTAGTGCGGCGACGCCGGCGATCACGTAGCTGGGCCGGATCCGGCTCGGGACCAGGATCACCATCAGTGTGATTCCTGCTGCCAGCAGGAGAATGCCGGTTCCGGACAGGGTGGAGGCCATTCCCAGGCCCAGCATCAGAGGCTGCCAGGCTGGAGCCCTGATCAGCAGCGACAGTATCAGCGCCAGAGCCAGGAACTGGCTCAGGAACGACGGTTCCAGAAACACGAAGGCGTTGGCCTTGACGATCTGGTTGGTGTAGGAGATTTGGTTGGTCGTGTTGTACCCCTGTGCGATCCAGGCCTGACCCAGCCATTTCAGCGGATAATCGGTGTACACCCATCCGGTCAGCAATTGGGCCAGCATCTGCCCGGCACCGACGGCGGCAACCACCACCATCAGCCGGACGAAAGTCCGCATCACGGCATTCATCTGATCCAGGAACACTTGCGACACACAGAACATCCAGGGCAGGTAGAGGACCAGCAGCAACCACAAGGAGCTGAGCGAGACCTCGTTGCCCAGCCACAGGGTGAACCAGGTCGCAGCCACCGCTGCTCCGGCTCCGGCGATGTACAGCTCGGTGCGAACCCGGTTGTAGCGGACCGCACCCCGCAGCCGGAGCATCAGAATGCCGATGAATGGAACGGCCATGATCGCGAAGACGGGTGACTGGCCGAGCGGTATCACGATCCGTTGCAGTAACACGGCGGAGATCAGCATCACCTGGAGTACCCGGCGTACGTAGGTCTGGTCGCGCAGCGTCACCTTGAGCATCGGCCGGGCATCCACCAGCCGCAGCCGATCGGCCTTCTCACTCAGCGCATTCAGGGCATCCAGGCTGGGCTGGGGACTTTGCGCGGCGCGCCGCCAGCGGCTGCGGACCTGCCGTCCGGCGCCCAGTTCCATCGGCTGCCAATGCTGTTCAGGCACGCGTCACTTCCTGACCAGCAACACTGGCCCGGCCGGTGAGCACCCCCCGGACGTAGCTGAGATGCTCGTCGGCGCGCCCGGAGTTGCCACCGGCCAGCTGCTGACCGGCCCGCAGCAGATACCCCAGCGCCAGGCCCGCACGAATCGCGGCTGCGGTGGCCGGGGGCTGGTGTTGCCTCAGATACTTGGCCATCGATGCACCCCGTAGCCGCAGCATCTCTTTCGACGGCGCGCCCGACCCGCCAGCACCGTGCGGCACCAGCACGTCAGTACGCAGGCACTGGCGAAGGCCTTTCTCCCGCACCGAACGGCCGAAGGCCACATCCTCGTTGTACACGAAGAACTGCTCGTCGAAGCCGCCCAGACCGAGGAAGGTACTGGTCCGTACGGCCATGCAGGCACCGGTGGTCCAGTCCACCTCCAGCGGCAGGAACGGCCGGGGGGTGGCGAACAACCCCGAGCGCGGAAAGAGTTTGTGCAGTCCGGCGGCATGGATCAACGCCCGCCGGAATGAGGGTTCCCACCCACCGTTGCCGATCTCCGGCTGACCTGCTGGATCCGTCATTGTCGCGGCGCAGGAAGCGAAAGCGGGATTCAGTTCCAGAGTTTTCACCAGTAGCCCGAGATCGGCCGGGAGGGGACGGCAGTCGGGGTTCACGAAGACGACGAACTCGTGCCGAGACGTGCGCGCTCCCAGATTGGCTGCCCGGGCGAATCCATGACCGCCACCGTCCAGGCATCGCCCGTTCGGCCGATGGGCCATCAAGGACTGAACATCATCCTCGCCAGAAGCATTGTCCACCACAACAACTGGCTGATCGGCCGGAATGTTGGCCAGTAGTTCGGCGATCCGGGCCTTGCTCCGGTAGCTGACAATGACCAGTTCGTACGATGGCATTGCTGGGTTTTCAGCGTCTGCTGATGGTGATTGCACCTATTGCTCCTCTTGGGCCCTTGTGGGTCATCCAGTCCGCTGTTCGATCGGCCGCATCGGCGAAGACCCCTGCCCAGGCTAGGCGCTCATGTCAGACTGTGACTGGCGAATAGCGCGCGTGGCCAGCGAAACCTGATGAAAATCCCTGGCCCAGAAGAATTGCCGGACTTGTGCTTATTGAGGGCGGATGCCCCGCAGCAGAACCGATCGAGGAGAAACGCGTGCAGGACATCCTGGCAGCGAGGCAAGCGGACACGTCCACCGCCGCCGAGGAAGCACCCAGCCTGGTGCAGGCCGTCTGGCGGGAACGCTGGGTGGTACTGGCCTGCGTGTTGCTGGCGGGCTTGGCCGGTGGCCTGCTCAGCAATCTGCAGTCGCCGCGCTATACCGCTCAGTCCCGCATTTTCATGTCTGCCACAGGTGATTTCGATCCTCTTCAGCAACAGCAGTTCGTCAATGATCCGGCCCGCTTCGTGGCCGACCAGGTGGCCGTAATGACCTCCACCGAGGTGCTGGCCGGGGTCAGCACGAGCTTGCGTCTGCGCATTCCGGTTGCCCTGCTGCGGGACGACATCAAGGTCACTTCCAATACGGACAGCAACGTGATCACCGTGCAGGCCACGGCTGCGGACGCCGTCACCGCCAAAGACATCGCCGACCGCATCGGTACCCAGTACCGGGTGTTCGCCCTCGCCCGGGTCCGGCAACTGGCCACCCAGGCGGTGGCGCAATCCACCGCGGCGGGCCAGAGTTCAGCTATCCGCGCCGCCGCCGCGGTCTACGGTGATGGGGTGTCGGCCATTGAGATGGCTGACTTGCCTAGCGCGCCGTCCAGCCCGCAACCGATCCGTAACGGCCTGATCCTGGCCCTGATCGGATTTCTGGCGGCCTGCGGGTACGCCCTATACACCCAGTCGTGGTCCCGCCGGAAGGCAGGACCGGCCGAGGCGTCGGCGATCTTCGGGGCCCCGATCCTGTCGGAGATCCCCGATCGCGGCCGGATCACCGCGCACGACGCGATCGCGGCCGCCTATTCCGAGCCTGGCGACGCCTACCGGATGGCCGCGGTCGGACTGGACTACATCCGGGGAACCGCGCCCGGTGTCTTCCTGGTGACGGCACCGCACGACGGGGCAGGCTCGAGCCTGACCGCACTGAATCTGGCTGCTGCCGCTGCCGACCACGGCCGCCGGGTGTTCCTGCTCAACATCGAGGACACCGTGCGCCCGCTGGCCGAGTCCGACCACGGGGTGCTCCGGGTGCCGCTGCACGACCTGGCCCAGGGCCGGATCGACCTGGGTCACGCCGTGGAGCGGCGGTCGGCGTCTAGAGCACAGTTCGGCATCATCCGGCTTCAGGTCCTGCAGCCCGTGCAGGGGCACCCGGTCGCCGACGTGCAGCAGATCTTGGATCAGCTGCCCGATGACACCGACCTGGTGCTGCTGGACAGCCCCCCTCTGCCCGCCAGCTCGGCCTCCTTCGTCCTGGCTGGCCAGGTCGACGCCGCCGTGGTGGTGATCGATCAGGTCACTACCCCGGCCGACCTGGAAGAACTGCAGCGCCGGTGCCGGCTGGCCGGCATTCCGGTCGCTGGGGTGCTGGTTAACCATTTCCGCCGCGGGGGGACCGGCAAACTCCGTCGCCGCCGGCGGGTGAGTACTACATCGGTCGCCGCTACCCGGATGAACGACACTTCTCCTCGCGGCCTGCCAATTCTCAACGGGGGAGGGGCGCTTGCCGACGGCAGGCTCCAATTGCCGGGCAATGGAGTAATTCCTGAGCCGAGCCGGTCGAAACAACCAGTGCCAGCAGGAATCAACGGTGACCGTAGTGGTGGGCCAGCCGCCCTGGACGGTCCGTGGTCGGCGGTCACCCGGGTCAGCCCCGGCTGGTCAGACGACGTCCGGCCGGAGTGACCTGGCCCCCGATTGCCTGCGAGCCGCTGACCGCTGCTGGTCTGGCTCAGCCCGGCCTCAGGAAGGCTTTCCTAATCTGTTCCGGGGGGCGGGAACTGAGCGAACGATGAAAGGGTCAGCCAATGATGTCCACGGCTCTGCACCAGGAGCCGCGCCGAGCACCGGAACCGGAACGGTCCCGTCGCCGATGGGTCTGGGTTGCCGTGGTGATCGCGCTGACCGTCCTGATCGTCCTGAGCGGTGGAGCGGTGCTGCTGCTGACTCCTCATCGGGACAGCGACCTGAACCAGGATCCGGCCCTGTCCGGGCGGGATCCTGATCGGACGCCGATCAGCACCAAAACCGCCGTGTTTCGCGGCACCGAGGTTCAGCAGGTCCGGCAGTACCAGTCCTGGCTGGGCCAGAAGGTGGACTACATCGTGGACTTCTCCTCCCGGAACACCTGGGAGCAGATTGTCGACCCGGCGTACATGCTCAATCAGTGGCGGAACTCCGGTTTCCGGCCGGTGTATTCGACCGCTTTGCTGCCCGAACAGGATCAGTCGGCCAGCATCGAGATGGGAGCTACCGGCGCCTACGACCATTATTTCGCTGGCCTGGGACGCAATCTGGTGGCAGCCGGCCAGGGGGACGCGATCCTCCGGCTCGGCTGGGAGTTCAATCTCGACTCCTCTCGCTGGGGGGCCGGCTCTCCCAAGCAGTTCGTTGCCTATTGGCGCCATGCCGTGGCGGCGCTGCGATCAGTGCCCGGCCAGCGGTTTGAGTTCGACTGGAATCCCAACAACGGCAAGAACAAGTACGACGCGGTGGCCTACTATCCCGGCGATGATGTGGTCGACTACGTCGGGGTCGATGCCTACGACGTGGCCTACAGCCGCAACACGTATCCCTATCCGGGCGACTGCGATCAGGCCTGCCGGCTGGAGCGGCAGCAGAACGCCTGGGCCAGGTCGATATATGGCGGATCGAGAGGATTGCACTTCTGGTCCCGGTTCGCCGCCCATCACGGCAAGCCGATGTCATTGCCGGAGTGGGGATTATGGGAAAGGCCAGACGGACATGGCGGTGGCAATGACGACTACTACCTGACCAAGATGCATGAATTCATCAGCGACCCGGACAATGACGTGGCGTACCAGTCCTACTTCGAGTTCGATGGCGCTGACGGCACTCACCGATTGATGGGCCAGGACTTCCCCGGAGCCGGCGGCACATTTCGGAGCTTGTTCGACAACGACTGATCCGGTTCCGGGCGCTGAGCCGTCTGATTGGGCCGAACAGGCGTCTCGTCGCCGATCGCCACGGCACGCCGCGTCACAGCCGTACCGTGAGATCAGTGTCTACACTTCTGCGTCGTGTCGCGTGCTCGGACCGCCGGTGAACCGGCGCCGGGCCGTGATTCTCGCTGAGTGCATGACCGGCCATGGGTTCGCGGGTGCCCAGCCATGACCGAGCGACGCCGGATCAGGCCGGATTCGGGCCCAGCGAGCGACCCCTGGGCCAATCTGGCTCGGATCGAAGCGCTTCTGCAGGCTGCACCGCCCGGAACCAGTGAGGCGGAGCTCGCGGCTGCGCCTCCCGCCTCGCACCTCCCGGATCCAGACCGCGGCAACTCATCGACGGATACGCCCGTCTCACCGCCCCTGCGCCGGGATCGGGAGACTCTGCGCCGGGATCGGGAGGCTCTGCGCCGGGCGCCGGATGGTCCGCCGGCGCAGTCAGCGGATCCAGCTGGTGTCCTCCATCTCTTGCCGCCCCGGTCCGCAGCCCGGTCCTCCGGCGGCACCGATGCGGCACCCGCTGCCCGGCGGGCCAAGACCCCGGTCCGGCCCCGCGGCAACGCGCAGACCGCTGCTGTCCGGCCCGAGGTTTCCTGGCCGTCTGATCCGATCTCGGCCAGAAACCCCGCGCCGCACCGATTCGCCCTCTTGGCGATCGCGGCGGCCATGGTGCTGATCCTGGTCAGCGTCTGGATCGGTGCCGCCCACTGGATTCCCAGCCGGAGTGATCCGGCCGTACCGGCCCGGCTGACCACGTCGCCCTTGGCCCAGCCGACGCCGAGTGTGCGGCCACCGGCGCCGCCGGTGATCCAGCCGGTCACTTCCGCGTCCCCGGTCAGTCCTGCCTGGGCGAAGCGGGTCAAGCTTGGGGTCTATCGAGGCACATCTCGCCAGCGGATCGCCGGTTTCGAATCGTGGCTGGGCCGTGACGTGGACTATGCGGTCGACTTCTCCACGCGCGACACCTGGAACGATATCGCCAACCCGGCTTACATGATCAGACAGTGGTCGGGTTCCAGCCAGCGGATGGTTTATTCGACCGGTCTGCTGCCCAGCAGCGGGAGCTACACCGTTGCTCGTGGTGCCGGGGGTGCATACGACTCGTACTTCCGTACTCTGGCCCGGAACCTGGTCAGAGCCCGGCAGGGTGATGCGATCATCCGGCTGGGGTGGGAGTTCAATCTGGAGTCGTCCAGATGGTCCACCAACAAGCCGGCCGACTTCGTCGCCTACTGGCGGCATGTGGTCACTGCGATGAGATCTATTCCAGGACAGCACTTTCAGTTTGACTGGAATCCGAATGTGGGCGACACCGCCTTCGACGCGACTGCCTACTACCCCGGCAGCGCCTACGTGGACTATGTCGGAGTGGACGTCTATGACGTCTCCTGGGCACCGCAGACCTACCCCTACCCGGCCGGCTGCGACGCCGCTTGCCGGTTGGTCCGTCAGCAGACCGTGTGGGACCAGCTGTATGACGGGCAGCACGGCCTTGGATTCTGGGCCCAGTTCGCTCAGGCCAGGAAGAAGCCGATGTCACTGCCGGAGTGGGGGGTCTGGCAGCGCACTGACCACCACGGCGGCGGGGACGATCCGTATTTCGTTGAGCAGATGTACCGGTTCATCGCCGATCCGGCCAACAACGTTGCCTATCAGGCCTACTTCGAGACCGACAGCGGTGACGGCGCGCACCGGCTGATGACGACGATGCCGAACGCCGGGAAAGCGTTCCGGAAGTACTTCGGCTAGCCGTCGTCCTTCCGCTCATGCTCGTCGAAACCACCGCGTACGGATGCCTGCGAGGCCGGAGACGGTGGTTCCAGGGAGCATGAGCGAGAAGAGACGGGGACGGGAGACGCCTCAGGCTGGGAACAGGGCTCGCTGCTCGGCCCGGAGCTGGTCCACCAGTCGGCCCTCCGGCAGCATCACATCAGCGTAGGTCAGCAACGCATCCTTGGGGACGTCGCGCAGCAGCGTGCAGCCCTCGGCCACCCCCATCGGTAGCAGGTCCTGTTCGGCGCTCTGGTCTGCCCGCTCGGCCACCCCGTAGCTGTCGAAACCGCCTAGGCCATCGAGGATCTGGCCTGTGACCAGGTCTTGCTTGGCCACCGCGACCACCTCGACCGTGGGACCGGCCAGCGGCTGCAGGGCGGCATCACCGAAGAGTACGGCCCGGGCCACGGTCAGCGGAACCTCGAAATGGCACAGGTGATACGGGGTATAAAAGCTGTACAGCGGCCCATTGCCGAGCTTGTACAGGTTCAGATAGTGCCGCTGTTTCGGGTCGTCATGGGCGGCCAGTACGAAGACGCCAGGGCCCGGCTTGGATCCGACCACGTAGTCCACGTAACCGCCGGCGGCTCGCAGATCATCGATGTCGTAGGCGGCGGTGAGCTCATCCACGTGCCCGGCGTGATCGGCGCCGCGCATGCCCCGGCGCTCCACCGTCATGCCGGTCGCGTTGGCCACGATCGCCTGCTCGAAGGAGACCTTGGTGCCGTCGGCGAACGACGTCACCATGTACGGGTCCTGCCCCCACTTCTCGGCAAAAGCCTTCTGCGTTGCTGGGGTCCGATATTCATCCTGCAGACCCTTGATGTTTCCGCAGACCAGTGGGGTCAATCCGATGCTGCGCACGAACCGGACCAGATTGCCCTGCACACCGGGCTGGTCGCCGTCGCACCCGGTCAGGACGACACCAGCCGCATCAGCCTTCGCTTTCAGCACTGAGCCCACTGTGCCGTCCAACTCGGCGTTGAGCAGCACGACGTGCTTTCCGCCCTCAATGGCCGCGGTAACCACGTGCGCGCCGTACTCGACGTGACCGGTGGCCTCGACGATGGCGTCGATGCTCTCGGATTCGCACAACGCCCGGAAGTTCGAGGTGATCGCCGGGACGCCGCGCTGTACGGCCTTGTCCAGGCCCTGCGCGTCTTCGACCACCTCCCACTCGAGGGTTCCGGCTTCGGTGTAGGCGCGCTCGGCATGGGCCTGGGTCCGGTTACAGATAGCTGAAAGCTCCATTCCTGGAACCGAGTTCACCACCTGATTGACCAAACCACGGCCCATGAAACCGGCCCCGGCCAGGCCGACCCGGATGGGCTTGCCCTCGGCCTGGCGCCGGGCCAGAGCAGTATCGACGATGATCATGCGGTTACACCCTCCAGCAACGCCCAATTCGCGTCCTTGCCGCTGATCACCGAAACCGGCAGCGGCCAGGAGAGATCCAGAGCGGGGTCGTCGAACCGCTGACCCCGCTCGGCCGCCGGGGTATAAGCCCCAGTCACCTGATAGGTCACCTCGGTGTCGTCGACCAAAGTCTGGTATCCATGGGCGAACATCGCCGGGACGTACAGCGCCTTGCGGTTGGAGTCGGTCAGTTCGACCGACACGTGCTGCAGGTAGGTGGCCGAGTCCGGGCGCATGTCCACAATCTGGTCGACGATTGCGCCGCGGGTGCAGCGGACCAGCTTGACCTCCGGCGCCCAGTCGAGCTGATAGTGCATTCCGCGCAGGGTGCCCGCCCGGTGGTTGAAGGACAGATTGCACTGCTCAACGGCGGGATTCAGCCCGGCCGCTTCGAATTCGGCCCGGTCGAAGCTGCGGGCGAAGAATCCGCGGTCGTCCTCACGCCGCTCGAGCTCGACGATGACAACGCCGGCGATGTGCGTACCAGTAATGATCATTTAATTGGCTACCTCATCGGTGGTCCAGAACAGGTCAGCGTCCAGCTGCTTGGTCGCGATCAGATGTTCCAGCTGCTTGAGCCGGATGTGCTGACGACCGGTGAAGGTCTCGGCGTCCATGCCGATGGCGGAGAACACCTGGTGTAGCTGGTGAGCTCCCGCAGTGGCGTCCCAGTCACAGGAAAATCCGGGCAACTCAGAACTGATCTTGTCGAAATTGACCCGGTAGGAACGGTTGTCCTCCCCCGCCGCTCCGAAAGTCACTTCACAGCCCGGGAACTCAGCTCCCACTGTTTCCGCGATCTGGCGAACCTGGTAGTTCTGCTCGTTGCTGCCCACATTGAAGGTCTGGTTGTGGATGGCCTCCCGGGGCGCTTCAAGAGCACAGTAGATCGACTTGGTGATGTCGAGGGCATGCACCAGGGGCCGCCACGGCGTCCCGTCACTGCTCATGGCTATCTTCTTGGTGGTCCAGGCCAGGCCGGCCAGGTTGTTCAGCACGATGTCGAACCGTTGCCGGGGGGAAGCACCGAACGCGGTGGCGTTGCGCATGAACACCGGCGAGAACGTATCGCTGGCCATCGCCCCCAGATCCCGCTCCACCAAGGTCTTGCAATCCGCGTAGGCGGTCTGCGGATTGACCGGACTGGTCTCGTCGACCACGCCCTGCGCCACCCCGTACACGCTGCAGGACGACATGTAGATGAAGCGCTCGACTCCGGCCTGGACCGCCAGTTCGGCCAGCCGGACCGAGCCCCGGTGGTTCACCGTGTAAGTGACGTCGGCCAGTAGCTCGCCCAGCGGGTCATTCGACAGCTCGGCCATGTGCACGACCGCGTCCATACCCTCCAGGTCGTCCCGGGTGATGTGGCGGATGTCTTTGTTCAAGGTCTTGGCCGTGATTCCGGCGCTGTTGTACAGCCAGCCCTGCCGGTAGTAGCCGGTGTCGGCACCGAGCACCTCATGTCCGCGCCGGATCAGCTCCGGCGCGACCAGGCAGCCCAGATAGCCCTCGGTTCCGGTAACCAGAATCTTCATCAGTCGTCCCACATCTTCCAGCTCGCGAGGCCGCGGTCCCAGAGCTTGTTCAGCTCTGTCCAGTCGCGGTATGTGTCCATTCCCATCCAGAATCCCTCATGCCCATTCAAGGACAACTGCCCGTCCCGGGCGATCTGCTGCAAAGGAGTTTGCTCCAGCATGGTGGAGTCATCGACGTCACTGAGGTACTTGTCGATGAAATCACGCTCGAACATGAAGAATCCGCCGTTCACCCAGCCGGTGGCCAGCGTCGGCTTCTCGTTGAACTCGGTCACCTGGTCGCCATCGACATGCATCTCGCCATATCGGCTGGCCGGGTGAACGGCGGTGACCGTGGCCATCCGGCCCATCGCCTGATGGCTGGCCATCAGGGCGGTGAGGTCGACGTCGCCGATACCGTCCCCGTAGGTGAGCATGAACTGTTCGCCGGTCAGATGCTGGGCGATCCGTTTTATCCGTCCGACCGTGCCGGTCTCAAGGCCGGTCTCCACAAAGGTGATCTCCCAGTCCTCGAGTTCGGCCGAGGTGTGATACGTCGGCTCGTTTCCGTCGTGCTTGAGGGTGAAGTCGGAAAGGCTCTCCCGGTAGTCCAGGAAGTACCGCTTGATCTGGTCACCGCGGTACCCCAGGCACAGCACGAACTTCCGGAAACCATGGGCCCGGTACACCTTCATGATGTGCCAGAGAATGGGCCGGCCGCCGATGTCGACCAGCGGCTTGGGAACCTTGTCTCCGCTGGCCTCGCGCAGGCGGGTGCCCATCCCGCCACAGAGGATAGCGACCGGGATGTCGGAGGGAGATGGCTGAGCACTCACAGGGAATTCCTCACAACCGATTGTTCGCAGGCGTATTCAGTGGATCGGCCCCTCCGTGGGCCTGCTTCGACACGATCCCTGTGTCTGCATGCTGCGGATGCGCCCGGTCACCCGGGACGAGAAGCGTGGCTGCTCAGGCCCCTTCGGCCCGGACTACCGACATGGCCGTGCGTAGCAAGATCTTGATGTCCAGCCACAGCGACCAGTTCTCGATGTAGTAGTTGTCGAACCGGGCTCGCTCGGCGATCGAGGTATCCCCCCGCAGCCCGTTCACCTGAGCCAGGCCGGTGAGCCCGCAGGGCACCCGGTGCCGGGCCACATAGTGCGGGTGCTCGGAGCGGAAGGCGGCGACGAAATGGGGCCGCTCCGGCCGGGGCCCGACCAGGCTCATGTCGCCCCGGACGATGTTGAGCAGCTGAGGCAGCTCGTCGATCGACGTGCGCCGGAGAATCCTTCCGACCGGTCCGAGACGGTCGTCATGGGCGATGTTCCAGTTGGTAGCTGATTCGCTCTCGTCCACCGGCTTGAGTGAACGGAACTTGAGCAGCTCGAAGTGCTGCCCGTCGACGCCGACCCGCTCCTGCCGGAACAGGACGCCGGGACCGCCCTCCAGCCGGACCGCCAGCGCGACTAGCAGCATCAGCGGAGACAGGGCGATCAGGGCGAGACCGGAGAGCAGTACGTCAGTGGTTCGCTTCACCTGCCAGGCCCGGCTGCGCCAGGCCGCCCGGCGCAGCCGGATCAGCGGCATACCCCAGGCGGTGTCCATATCGTCGGTGACGTGATGCAACTCAAAAAGCCTTGGCACCACGAAAATTTCACAGTGCAGGCGGTCGCAGGTCCGGATGATGTCGACCATCTCGGCCTCTCGCATGGTGCCGAAGGCGACCACCACGTTGCGAACCCGGTGATCGAGCAGGACCTCGACCAGCTGATCGGGCCGGCCAAGCATGCGGTGCGAGGCGGTGCTACCGGCCCGCGGCGCATCGAGGTCCAGAAAGCCGATCGGCTGGAGCCCGTACTCGGGATGCTGGGAGAGCGACTCAGCCATGTAGGTACCAACTCGCCCGGCACCGAGAATCAGTGTGCGGTGGGAGACCCGGCCAGTTCGGCGCGCATATCGGACCAGGTTGTAGGCGCCGGCCCGGAGCATGACGCCGGTCACGCCGGTGACCGCGGCCGCTATCAGCAGCTTCCAGTCCAGCAGATTGCTGTCCCAGCGCAGCTGATTGAGTACCAGTTGGCCGGTCATGGTCAGGGCCAGCACCACCAGTAGCCGGCCGGTGAGCTTGGGCAGGTCATCCAGGATCGAAGGGGACAGCCGGGAGCGATACAGCCCGGCCGATCCGTTCATCGTCAGCAGGAGCAAGGTGAACAGGCTCATCACCGGCCGGATGCCACCACTGGCGAACATCCCCGCTGCGCAGGCCACGAGGTCCAGTCCGATCAGCAGAGGCATGATGCCGGCCCGGAAAGGCCAGCCCTGCCAGGTACCGGCCGGAGGGTCGTCGTCGGTCATCGCGCTTCGGTGCAGGTCGATCGGCTTGGTGTCGATCAGGTGTTGTGGATACGCCGGAGCGGGGGCGGAGAGCATCTGCAACTGGCTGGCCGGGGTGTCGCGGATGTCGACGAGCAGACGCGAGGTACTGGAGGAATCCTCCCGAACTGCGGATCCTTGGCCGCGCCGTCCCGCCCTGCTCATCTGTTCACGCAGTGTCACCGCGTTCTCCTTCTCTCGCCATGGACGCCTCCGGCTTGGAGTCCATCGAAACGATCGCTTCCAACCGTATGTTCTGGCTCTGACCAGTGCTGAAGAACGGGCAACTGACTACCGGGACGCCTCTGTTCAGTAACAGGCCTCGAATTGAACGTGACTCTCAGTATTCACAGCAGCATCGGCAATGCCGCAATTCAGGGCACGCAAATGGGGTTATCTCACCAAAACCGGCTAATGCCACGAAGGCCGGTGCAGCCCAATTTTGACCGTTCGGATGAGCCCTCGCTGGCCCGTCGGCCGGCCCCTGTCAAGCGGTGGCCGCCCCGGGCAGGCCAGCAAGTCTTGAGCGGGAAGGTGCCTTTCCGGCGGCCGTGCTGGCGGCGTCAACCGATCGCGGGATCTGCTCAGCTGGCTGCCGGATGGGCCGGACGGGATGCCCCGGAATGGGAAGCGCTGAGGGATCAGCGATCGGTGAATGTGGCCAGTTGTCCGGTGATGTGCTCGGCGATGGCCATGGACGATGTTGCCGCCGGCGAGGGGGCGTTGCGGACCGCCAGCACATTGCCCAGAACCGAGATCCGGAAGTCGTCCACCAGCCCGCCATCTCGATCCACCGCTTGAGCCCGGACGCCGGACTGAGCCCGCTCCAGGTCGCTGGACCGGACCTCGGGCACATACTGCCGGGCGAACCGCAGATACAGTGCCCTGCTCAGTGACCCGGCCATTTCCTGCACGCCCATTTTCCAGTGCTTGCGCGCCAGTTCACGGAAACCGGGCCACATCAGAGTCTCTCGCAAATCAGCCGGATTGATCCGGCTGCGGGTATAGCCCTCCCGGGCGAAGGCGAGGACGGCGTTCGGTCCCAGGTCCACGCCGCCGTGTACCCGCTTGGTGAAATGCACTCCCAGAAAGGGATAGTCAGGGTTGGGTACGGGGTAGATCAGGCCGTTGACCAGATTCAACCGTTCCGGCTTGAGCCGGAAGTACTCGCCCCGGAAGGGCACGATCGCGGGCCCGGCGTCATCACCGGCCCAGCCGGCGACCCGATCCGACTGCAGGCCGGCACAGATGATCAACTGGTCCACCGTGATAGCGCGCTCACTGCCGCGGATCTCGACCCGGCCGTTCCGCTGGGTGATCGAGCTGACCTCGAAACCGAATTCGATGCTTCCGCCCGCTTTGACCACGTCGTCGGCGAAAGCTTGTGCCACGGCGACGTAATCAGTGATTGCGGTGTGCGGGGAGTGCAGGGCGGCGACGCCCGCCGCGTGTGGCTCTATCTCACGGATTCCGGCCCCGTCGAGCCAGCGGACGCCGGGAACGCCGTTGGCCGCTGCCCGTTCCTGGATGTTGCGCAGGGCCGGAATCTCGCCCGGATTGATCGCCACCACGAGCTTGCCGCACTCCTGGTACGGGAGGGCCTTCTCCTGGGTGTACTCACGCAGCAGGCCCATTCCCCGGCGGCAGAGCGTGGCCTTGAGGGAGCCGGGGGTGTAGTAGAGACCGGCGTGCACAACGCCACTGTTGTGCCCGGTCTGGTGCACGGCGACCCGGGACTCCTTCTCCAGCACCGTCACAACGGCGCCGGGATTCAGCTCGGTGATCCGGCGGGCGACGGCCAGACCAAGAATTCCGGCGCCGATCACGCCCACCTGCTGCACGGCCATCCGCCCGCTCTCCCTCGTCCATCCGCTTGTCCTGGATCGAGCCTAACCACGAGGACGGGCCCGTCGCCCCATCTCTTCACCAGTGCGGCCCGAGTGGCTCATGTGGCCGAAACTGAAGTCGTGAGGGCCACACTCGTGGGCAGAGAGTGGCCGCCCGGGATAGCGTCGGGCGTTATGACCGCCTCCGTTCCCCGCCCCGGGCAGACCACCACCGAACCCCAGCCGGGCTTCAGCCGTCGCCGGATCTCAGCCCAGCGCCGGATCACTGGACTGCTCACCGGTTCGATCAGCCCGGCCATCGCCGGACGGGCGCCGTTGCTGGTCCGCCGGGGTTACGTCTGCGACTACGAGGCCGGCGAACGGCCATTGCCCGCGGATGATCGGGTGCTGCGCTACGCCCGCCCGGGCCTGCTCCCGGTCAGCACCATCGCCTGCGTTGCTACCAGCGAACCAGTGGTGAGCCTGACTTACGACGACGGTCCTGATCCGCAGTTCACCGCTCCGGTGCTGGATTCGCTGGCCCGGTACGACCAGAAAGCAACGTTTTTCGTCATGGTCGGCGCGGCGGAATCCCAGCCCGAACTGGTGCGGCGAATCACCGCGGAAGGGCATGAGCTGGCCTTGCACGGCATCGATCACACCCGTCTGACCGAGCTGCCGGCTCGACGTGCGGTGGGGCTGATCCGTGAAGCCAGAGATCGGCTGGCCGACCTCACCGGCCAGGTTCCGTCACTGTTCCGGCCGGCCTACGGCGCCCAGACCTTGGCCCAGCTGCTGGCCACCCGAGCGCTGGGAATGGAGGTGATCGTCTGGTCGGCCTGGGCCCGGGACTGGGAGAACGAGCCCGCCGACGTGGTCGCCGATCGCGCGGCGGCTTCGTTGCATCAGGGCGGATTCGTGCTGCTCCACGATGCCGCTGGAGACGGTGTCGGAGCTGGCGGGCAGTTCGACCGGGGACAGGCCACCCAGTTGCTGATGGAGCGGATGAACGAAAAGGGCTACCGGTCGCAGACGGTCAGCCGGTTGCTGGCCCAGTATCCGGCTGTCCGGACCTATTGGACCTGATTCTATTGCTGGCGCCGGTCAATCAGCTCCCGCCAGTAGCCGATCGACCAGCCCAGATGCATGATCATCGCGGCCGGTCCGGAAAGTGCGGCCGCAGGCTGCTTCTCCCGCACGGCGAGCACGCTGCCGTAACCCAGACATCCCAGCGCCCAGCCCAGCGGTGGAATCAGTGCCAGCCTGCTCAGCCCGGGCGTACGGGCGACCCGGAGAACCACCCCAGCGGTGATCGCGGGGGCCACCATCAGCGGCAGCAACTGGCGCAGCTTGGGAACCGCGCGATGCTTGAGGGTGGTCCTGGCCCGGCCACGACCGTAGTTGACGTACTGGGTCAGGAGTGCCTGTGGACTACTCCGGGGGAAGTAGGTGCTCCAGGTTCGCTGGGTCAGCCAGATGGTAAAACCGGCGCTGCGAAGCCGGATATCGAGTTCGGCGTCCTCGTTATGGGTGAAGGTCTCGTCGTATCCACCGATCGCCTGGAACGCTGCGACCCGGATAAGAGCATGGTGGCCGTGATCGACCCATTTGCCGGAGCGGCGCTCACCCGCGTTCCGGTGGGACGAACCGCCGTTTCCCAGGGCCGAGTTCTGAGCGGCAGCCACGCCTTGCTGAAAAGCACTGTGGCCCGCGGTATGCATGGCGATCACGATCGAATCGGCGCCGGTATCGTCTGCCTCGCCCAGCAGTGCGGCCACGAACCCACTCGGGTATTGGGAGTGAGCATCGATCCGGACCAGATACCGCGCCTGGGCACCGAAGGTGGCGACGGCCAGGTTCACTGCACTGCTCTGGATCCGGTGCGGGTTGGAGAGCAGGCTGATCCGCTCGTCGGCCGCTAACTCTTTCACGATCTCCTGAGTGCCGTCGGTGCTTCCGCCGTCCACCACGACCAGGTGCAGATCGAGCGCCGGATCGAGCACCTGCCGGATCACCCGCTCAATATGAGCAGCTTCATTCAGGCAGGGAATGACCACGAGTACCGAGGCGGGTCGGCCGGTTTCGCTCATATCAGACCATTCTAGAGCTGGAGTCAGATCGGCACAGTAGTCCGTTCGCAGTGCTCCGGATCGGCTAAAGCGGCGGCCGCGGAGCCAGCGTGAATCGAAAAGTGGCGCCCAGACCAGGTTCCGCATCGGCCCAGATCCGGCCACCATGACGATTGATGATCCGGTGCACGGTAGCAAGGCCGATGCCGGTACCGGGAAAGTCTGATTGATGATGGAAACGCTGGAAAGGACTGAACAGTTTCTGAGCCCGGGCCACGTCGAATCCTTCGCCGTTGTCCCGGATGTAGTAGACCGTCACTTCCTGATCGGGGGCCTCACTGCTCACCTGGGTCTCGATCTCGGATCCGACCTCAATGGAGGCGTAACCGGTCCGGGCGGTGAACTTCCAGGCGTTGCCGAGCAGATTCTCGAATACGTTCCGGATCAGCCGGCGATCGGCGAAACCGGGCAGCGGGCCGTGCACGTTGGTGATCACCTTGCGACCCGGGTCGGCCGCGGCCAGATCGCCGAGCACGGATGAGGCGATGTCCGCCAGGTCGACCTGGTCGCGTTGCACCGGAGCCCGGCCAACCCGCGAGAGCTCGAGCAGGTCCTCGATCATCTCGGTCATTCGCTGCAGGCCGCTGTTGATCCGATCGACGTAGTGCTGGCCGGTCTGATCCAGCTGATCACCGAGCAACTCGACCAGCATGGAGGTGAACCCGCCGACCGTGCGCAACGGCGCCCGCAGATCGTGTGAGACCGAATAGCTGAAGGTCTCCAGCTCTTGATTCTTCCGTTCCAGTTCTTCCACCAGGACAGCCCGGGTCTGCGCGATCTGTGCCTCGGCTCGGGCTTGGGTCGCCTCGATCTCTTTGCGCAGCAACGCTTCCCGGATCCGCCGGTGCTCATCGTATAATTGCTTGCGGCGCAACTGGGCCCGGATCCGGGCGGCCAGTACCTCGAAATCGCCACCCGCAGGAACATATTCGTCCGCACCCACGGCCAGCGCGTCCACCATCAGTTGCTGATCATCGTCAGCGCTGAGCAGGAGGAGCGGGATGTCGCGCAGTTCGGGCACCGCCTTGATCCGGCGGCACAACTGAAGGCCGTCGTCGTCACCCACGTCGGCCTGGAGCAGGATGCAGTCCACGGCTTGGACGGCCAGCAGTTCCAGGGCGTCCGCCCCGGAACCGGCCGGCACGACGTCGTACCCCTCTCCGCGGACCCGATCGGTCAGTAGGGCGGGCAGCGAGCGGCCGCCGCCGATCGCCAGGATCTTCTTCGGAGCCAGCAGACTGGCGGTCGGGATGGGACTGCTCTGTGGTGTCTGCCGCAGCGCCGCCGACACCTTCGCCGCGATCACCTCGACCGGTTCGCCCTCGTGCGCGAATGCGTCGGCTCCAGCTTCCAGGGCCTGCAGTTGTGCGCTGACGTCGTCGGTCCGGGTCACCAGCAAGCAGAAAGTGCCCCGCAGGGCAGCGTCCAGACGCAACCGGCGAATCACGGTGGTGCCGTCCATATCCGGCAGGTCGTTGTGCACCACCACCGCATCGGCCCGGCGAGCCGCGGCCACTCGCAGGCCGTCCATTCCGGTGCTGGTCAGCGCGACGCTGTGGCCCGAGCCGTCGTCCAGAGCCGAACCGAGGGCCTCACGAACCGCTTGCGGGCTGGCGATTACCAGCACGGTACTGCTGTCCGCTCCTGGATCTGGACCAGCCGGCCGGCGGACCAGCTGTTCCGCCTTGGCCACCAGATAGACTGAGTCGTAAGGCTTTCCAACGTATTCATCCGCACCGGTCCGTAAACCACGGAGCCGATCTTGCACTTGCGCCTCAGTCGACAACATCAACACAGGGACCGACGCGGTGCTGGGCCGATTCCGCAGGGCGTGCAGCACATCGACCCCGTCTGCATCCGGCAGGAGCACGTCCAGCACGATTGCGTCGACCGGTTCGGCGGCTAGCACCTCCCAGGCCTGCGCCGCCGTGGCGCAGGGGGCGGTGCGCCATCCAGCCCGGGTGAACGCTTCGACCAGATCCATTCGTACGGTAAGGCTGTCGTCGAGGATCAGTACGGTTCCGGTCAATGTCGCCACCTTCTCTTCATCTCTGTCCGGGTACGGTCATTCGCCCGGCCAGCGCACCGCTGAGCGCTGATCCGATCTGCTCCAGCGGCAGAACGAACTGGGCGGCACCCAATCTGACTGCCTCGGCTGGCATTCCGTAGACCACGCTGGTGGCCTGGTCTTGAGCGATGGTCATCCCCCCGGCCCGGCGAATCGCCAGCAGCCCGGCCGCTCCGTCCCGCCCCATCCCGGTCAGCAAGCAGGCGGACGCAGCCCCCCCGACCTCGGCGGCGATCGAATCGAACAGCACGTCGACCGAGGGACGGCATGAATGCCGGGGCGGGGAGGTGCTCAGCAGCAGCCGCCCGGAACGCACCTGTAGATGCCGTCCCGGCGGAGCCGCGATCACCCAGCCGGCCATCGAGGACAGGGCCGCACCGGCTTCGGCGACGCGCACCCGCTGCCCGGTGGCATCTTGCAGCCAGCGGGTCAGACCGGGATGGAACGATTGACTCACGTGCAGCACCAACAGGATCGGGACCGCAGGAGGGCGCGGAAGAGCGGACAGCACGGCGGTGATGGCGGCCGGCCCGCCGGTCGAAGCGCCGATCGCGATCAGTTCGCACTGGCCGGGCCGGGATGACTCCGGCTGATTCCAATCCGATACCGTCGCCGCTTCGTCGACCACGATCAGCGGCCGGGGCGAATGCTGAGTGACGACGCGGATTCTGGACACCACGGTGACGGCCGCGACCAGTTCGCGATGACGTCGCCGGATGTCCTGTTCCCAGCCGCTGTCAGGCACGTGGCAGACGTCGACCGCGCCCGCGTTCAAGCAGGCCGCCACGGCGTCCGGCGCCGTCCCGCCGGTTGAGATCACCAGGATTGGGGTCGGGCAGCGCTTCATCACCTGGTGAATCAGGTGCGGCCCGGTCACCGGCGACAGGGCCGGATCAATCAGCAGGACGCTGGGTCTCCAGCGGGCGCAAGTATCGGCCAGCCGGTGGCCGTCCGCGGTCTCGGCCACCACCGTGATGTGGGGTGAACCGTTCAGCGCCGCACGGATTCGAGCCCTGAGCCGCGCCGATGGTGTTGCCACCACGACGGTGATGTCCGCAGATCCCCTCATGTCCGGCCTCAGCCCCTGGTCACGATTCAGCCTGGCTGGTCAGCTTCGCGATCAGAGCCAGCAACTGGTCCTGGTCGAACTCACCCTTGTTGATGAGCCCGCGAGCCCCCACCTGCTCGCCGCGCCGCCGGTCGTCCTCGGAGGCTCGGGTGGTGACCAGGACACACGGCAGGCCACGCAGTTGCGGACGGATCCTGGCCTGTTCGACGAAGCCGAAGCCGTCCATGCCTGGCATTTCGACGTCGACCAGCGCCAGGGAGTAAGGCCGGCTGGCCGCCAGCATCAGGCCTTCTTCGGCACTGACCGCCAGCTCCACCTGGTATCCGGCCGCTCGCAGAATGCTCTGCTCCAGCATCCTGGTGGTGAGCGAATCGTCCACCACCAGGATCGGGGCCACAGCGGCGGTCCCGGGCTGGTTCATGGGCCGATCGGCCCTGGCTGCGGCAATCAGGGCAGCCGGGTCCAGAACCAGCCGGGGCTGACCGTCCGAGTCCAGCCACACTCCGGAGACCACCGGTGTGGCGGGAGCGATCTCGGGTACCGGATGGATGGCGACGTCGGCCGTGGCCAGCAACCGGTTGACTCCCAGAGCAGCCTGGCCGGAGGAGTCGTCCAGGATCAGCACGGTCCAGGCCGGCTCGCTCCGGCTGCCTGCGGCTGCGCCGGTACGCGCGCGGGCAGGCCCGCCGGCCCGGTCAGCCATGGCGTTGATCCCCGTCTCGTTCCCGGGCTGCCCGCCGGGGCCGGTGCTAGCGGCGTCCAGTACCTCGGCCAGCGGCCGGAAGGCCAAGGCCTCTCCCTGATGAGCCAGGGATTCTCCGCTGGGACCCCGGCTGATCTGGCCGGCCCGGATCCGAAGCGTCGTTCGCACCGCCGACAGCGGGATCGCCACCGTGCGGGCCGGGCTTCCGGCTTCAGCCAGCAGTACCTGACGGGCGATCAGCGAACCGAGGGCGGAGAGCTCGATCGTGGTTCCGCTGCCCCGGCTGGTGGTGATCCGCAACCGGCCGCCGAGCCGTTCAGCGGCGTCCCGGACCACATCCAGCCCGATACCTCGCCCGGCCAGCTGGCTCAGGCTCGCGGCGGTACTGAATCCGCCGTGCATCAGCGATTCCAGCACTCGTTCCGGGGGGCCGGCACCGGCCGCATGCCCAGCCCGGTGCAGCTGTTCGCGGACCGAATCGAGATCGATCCCACGGCCGTCGTCAGTGCAGCGGAAGGTCAGCTGCGCGCCGGTCTGCGACACCTGGATGGCCACCGTACCTTCAGCACTCTTCCCGGCGGCGACCCGGTCGGACGGAGTCTCGATCCCGTGGGCCACCGCGTTGCGGACGATCTGCCGCAGCGCCACCTGAGCCGCCGACAGCACGGGCGCGTCCAGCCGGACCTGACCTCCGGCCAGATCGATGCGCACCGACTTGCCCTGTTCCCTGGCCACGTCCCGGGCCGCCAGCTCGAGGTCGTGGAAGATGGATTCGACCGGGACCAGCCGCAGCTGTTCAGCTACGTGGTGAACCTCGCGCAGCTCGCGATCGATCCGATCCGCGCAGCCGCTCAGCGAGCGCTGCAGGTCGTCGGCCGCTCGCTGCAACCGGGCGACCTTGAGTACCACGGCCTGGCGTCCCAGCCCCGCTCGTTCGGCCAGCGCGGACTTCAGCCGGGCGAGTTCGGCCGAGCAGTCCAGTAGGCCCCGAACTTGGGTCATCGCCTCCGCGACCCCGCTGATGACCTCGTCGATCTCACTCAGCCAGACCCGGGCAGTCTGGTGCAGTGGCTCGCCCGAACCGGTCGCGCCGGCACCCAGCTGCGACTCGGCGGTGACGGTTCTCTCAGCGGTGAAGGTGCTTCCATCGCCGAGTGTGTCTGCACTGGCGAGCGTTTCAGCGGCCGGGACAGAGTGGGGAAGGGTATCCAGCTCGCTGGTGATACTGCCCACTGTGGCCTGGAGCTGATCCAGCACAGCAGGAGGCACCTGGTTGCTCGTGCGCCGGTAAGGCTCGGCCAGCTCCTCCAGTTGGTGGGCCAGCTCAGCGATGCGAGGTAATGACACCACTCTGGCCGCACCCTTCAGGGTGTGTGCGTGCCGGAGCAGCAGACCGGCCTGACCGGCGGGGGACGCATCCTGGGCCAGCTGAGCCAGGGCGAGCGAAAGAGTCTCGGTCAGTTCGCGTGCCTCGATCCGGAAGTACCGGTAGGGGTCGGCCATCGGGTTCGCCGCCCTAACCGGCCGAGGTGGCGTCGACCAACTGGCGGAGCCGGGTCGACAGTTCAGCCAGCTGGGAGGCTGTCTGCAGGGTCTGCGAGGTTCCGCTCTCGTTCTCCTTGGTGGTCTCGGTGACATTGGCCACCGCGAAGTTCACCTGCTCGACCGCGGTGGTCTGCTGCCTGGTGGACAACTCAATCTCCCGGGCGGCCTCGGTGGTGGTCGTCACCAGCGACACAATCTGCTCGAAGGAGTCAGCCACCCCGGTGAACTGGGCGGTACCCGCATCCACTGCCTTGGAACCGATCTCGGTTGCCATCACCGTGGTGTGCACCGCCTCGCGAACCAGATCGATCAGTGAGCGAATCTCCTTGGTCGATTCGGCCACCCGATCGGCCAGCTTGCGGATCTCATCGGCAACCACGGTGAATCGCCGGCCCGACTCTCCCGCCCCGGCAGCCTCGATGGTGGAGTTGATGGCGAGAATGTTCGTCTGCTCGGACAGTTCAGACACGATGTCGAGGACGGCGCCGATGCGCTGGGACTTGTCGCCGAGCTCAACGATGTGATCGACGATGACATCGACCTGATTGCGGATCTCCGCCATCGAGGCCTGAGCCGAGGTGACCGTGTTCTGGCCTGAACGACCTGCGGTCGCGGTCTGATCCGCGACATCGGCTACCCGCTGGGCACTTTCGGCGATCTGCTGGGACGACGCCAGCAATTGGGTGATCGTGGTCGAGATCTCGCTCATTGCGGTGGCCTGTTCCATCGCCCCCACCGCTTGCTGGTTGGCCGTGGTCTGCAGTTCCGCGGAGGAGCTGGCCACCTGTCCCACGGCCGAGCCGATCCGCTGCCTCAGCCGGCGGGTCAGGATGATGCCGAGCAGGGCGGTCGAGAGGATCGTGGCGGCCAGTGCCCCGACGATCAAGTGAATGTCACCCTCGGCATCCTGTTCTGATTGAGCAATATCACTTGCTGTCAGCGATCTTTCATAGTCGTAGAAGTTGGTCAGGGCCGTCTTGAGCGAAGCTCGGGGCTGGGACAGCGCATTGAATGCGCGGGCGACGGCGGCTGGGCTGGCCCCGCCGTGCTTGAGGGTGATCAGTTGATCGAGGCCGCCGCGGGATTCCTGCGACAAGCTGACCACAATCTGCAGCAGGGAGGTGCCCTTGGCTGTGTGCACCGCTTCGTGAGTCTGGTTCAGCATCTGGAAGAACAAGGCGTCGTTCTCCTTGGCCTGCTCCGCGAATGCCTGCTGGCCGGAGATGAGATAGCCGCGCAGAGCGGCGGCTCGCTCGGCCCGGGCGGTCAGCAGCTGCTGAGTGAGGAGCTGGAGTCGCGAGTCCTGATCGATCACGCGATCCTTCGACCCGGCCACGTTGCGCAGTCCGATCAGCGCGATCGCTCCTGCGACCAGGTTGAGCGCGATCACGGTGACGAAACCGGCCGCGAGGGCCCGTCCGAACGTCCACTTGCTGATCATGACTTTTCTCCAGGGCGATCGATCGGTGGCCGGGCATGGTTTCGTGGCAGCAGAGTTGACATCGAGCAGATCTGAGTCGCGGAGATAGCCTCCGCTGACAACTGCCGGTACCCCTCGAGATGTTCGAAGCTGACGGCGGCGTTGGGCTCGTCCGAACAGGTCAGCATCCACCGGGGCGGGCTGCTCGAGTCGCCGGCCAGCAGTCCCAAGTCGTACACGGCCACCACCCGGCCCCGGCTCGAGGCCACCCCGAGGAAGGCCGGTTCCTGGCTGGGTACCGCTGAAATCTTGGGCCGGATGACCACTTCGGCGATCTCGGCCAGCCGGATCGCGTAGACGGTCTGACCCACCCGGGCCCTCAGCACCCCGGTCAGTTCGGTAGCGCGCTCCTGCGCGGGCTGGGAGAAGGCCTGATCGAACTTCGATCTGAGCTCGGCGGCCAGATCGGGCCCGCCCGCCCGCGGGAGTGGGATCGCGCCGGGCCTCATCCGGCGTCCCGCCGGTTGACCAGCTGAAGCTGGCAGAACGAGATCAGCGCGGCGATGTCGAAGCCGCCGCCGAAAAGCAGCATCCGGCGCATGGTCTCGCTGGGTAACAGGTCCATGGCCAGAGTGAAGTGCCGGTCCGCACCGGCCGGTGACGGCGTGCTGCTGATCAACCGGCCCAGGTGAATGTGCGGCAGGGCGAACTGCCGGTCGCGATTGGCGGCGGCCAGGCAGTGCTGGACAGCGGCGTCATTGTCGCCTTCACACTCGCGAATGATCGCCAGCAGCAGGTGTGCGTCGGCTGCGACCGAGCGGCTTTTCACCAGCTGCCGACAAGCATGCTCGGCGTCGGCCAGCCGTCCGGCGTGAGTCAGCAGGGCCGCTCGCAGAAGTAGTGCTTCCAGAGCAGGCCGGGCGCCGATCAATTGGCGGTCCAGGCTGGCCAGCGCTTCCGAGAAGCGTTCTTGGGCGAACAGTTCCAGCACCGGGCCGAGTTCGGGGTTGCCGTCCGACCCGGGCCGGACCGCCTCGCCCGGCGCGGCCGGCCCGGCCGTGTTCCAGTCGCCGGCCGGTCGCTGGGATCCGGTCAATCGCAGGTGCGCGGCGGACTCCGGCCGGTGCAGCTCACCGCGTTGGTAGTAGAAGGTGCCATCGGTCTCGCGCAGGTCGAACGGGGATGACATCCCGGGCAGGTTCTCGGCCGAGCCGAGGAACAGGAAGCCGCCGGGCTTGAGCGCGCCGGCAATGCGCAGAACCACCCGCTGCATCGCCTCGGGGGACAGGTACATCAGCAGGTTGCGGCAGAAGACCACGTCGTACGGGCCGCTGCTCCAGACTTCGGCATCGTCAGCGGCGAGATTTCCCGCCAGGAAGCGGATCAGTTTGTGCAAGGACGGATCCACCAGATACTGGTTCCCCGATTTGGTGAACCATCGGCTCCGGATATGCAGCGGAACCGCCCGTAGCGACCAGGCGCTGTATCGGCCCTCACGAGCCTGTCCCAGGACGGCGGGATTGATGTCGGCAGCGATGATCGCGGGCTGGGAGGCCGGATTGTGCTGACGCAGAATCAGAGCCAGCGAGTAGGCCTCTTCACCGGTGGCGCAACCGGCGCTGAGCAGCCGCAGGCGGCCCGGGTCGGCACCGGCCCGCTGACGTTCGGGGATAACGGTTTTGACCAGAGCATTGAACTGTTCGATGTGCCGGAGGAAATAGGTTTCCGCGACGGTGAGCCGACTGGCCCAGGCGGTCCTCTCGGCGCCGGGCCCTGACGTGACATGATCGAGGTAGGCCTTCGGGCCAAGCTGGGTGAACGCCATCCGGTCGGCGAGAACCTTTCGCAGCAGCGGGGATTCGGCCGAGGCGAATCGAAGGCCGAGGTACCGCTCGACCAGGCCGGCGAAACGGTCCAGGTCGCCCGGCGTCAGCTGCTGGTCGTTCACCGAGCCGCTCACCGGGCCGCCTCCGGCTCGGTCGCGCATGCGGGCGGCTCGAGTTCGGCCGGGGCAGGCTGATCGAGGGCCAGTGCGGCCCAGGCCTGTTCCGGCAGCAAGCGGGTGTGACTGAGCACCAGCAGCAGCTGGTCATCCAGCTGACCCAGGGCGGAGACGATCCCGTGGTCCATTTCGGTCAGCAGGCCCGGAACTGCAGTCAGATCAGTTGTTTCCAGCTGACGCAGGCCCGCCACGTCGTCCACGGCCAGTGCGACCGAGCGTGCGCTGTCACCGTGATCGGGCCGGATCGTGACGAAACGACCGGCCTGAGTCGGTGATCCGGTCACCAGCGCAGGCATGTCCAGCACCGGCACTGGAATGCCCCGGATGACGCTGACCCCCAGCACGTACTGCGGAGCGCCAGGGATCGGGTCGATCGGTAAGGGGCGCATGGTTTCGATCACAGCCTGGATCGGCAGGGCGATGAATCGGCCCCCGGCCCGGCAGACCAGGAGCGACACAGCGCTGCCGGCCTGCCGGCTGACGTGCCGCCCGAGCGCGGCGGACTCACTCTCCACCGCCGTCTCACCTCTGAGGTCTCCTGGAGCGGCCGCCCGCACCCATGTTGCTCAGAGTAGTACCTAATTAGCAGAGAGTGAGGTATTGAGATTGGGCCTACTGGGGCAACTGCTGCCGGCTTCTTCCGGGCTGGGGCCCAGGGCCCGGTGACCGCAATTGGCTACCCGCTAGTAACCTGAGTCGAATGAGCCGCTTCGATCCGATCCGGGCCAGTCTGGCCGGCCTGAATCGGCTGGCGTCGTGGCCAGTACTTGATCGGCTGGGCCTGCGCCGCCGAACCGAACGCGCGGTGTTCACCGTGACCAGGTCCGGGTTCCAGACGGTGGCGGCCGCCAGCCGTGCCTTCAGCTCTGATCCGCCCCGGTCGGCCGCCTCGGCGACGGCCAGTCCGACCCGACCCGAAACCCCGCTTTCGGCAGAAGTTTTCGACCTGAATCCTACTGATGATCAGCAAGCTCTGGTGGACGTGGTCACCACCTTTGCCGCTGAGCGGATCCGCCCGGCTGCCTCGGCGGCGGACCGGGAATGCCAGACTCCAGCCGAGATCCTGGCCGCCGCCACCGAACTCGGCCTGGCTCAGATCGGTATCCCGGAGCAGGCCGGCGGTCTCTGGGCGCAGCGCAACGTGGTCACCGGAGTGCTGGTGGCGCAGGCGCTGGCCCATGGCGACCTGGGCATCGCGGTTGCCTGTCTCGCCCCTGCCGCAGTCAGTACGGCGCTGTCGCTCTGGGGTTCCGCCGACCAGCAGGCTCGCTATCTCACCCCGTTCGCCAGCGGCGGTGCTCCAGCGGCGGCGCTGTGCGTCCTGGAGCCACGAGCAGGTTTCGACCCGTTCAGTCTGCATACCCGGGCGATCCGGCGGCCGGGCGGGTTCACGATCAGCGGAGTGAAATCTCTGGTCCCGCTGGCCCATACGGCCGAGTTGTTCGTGGTGGCCGCCGAGCTGGATGGTGAGGGGCCGGGCCTGTTCGTGATCGAATCCAGCACGGCCGGGATTCGCGTCGAGTCCGAACCGGCGATGGGACTGCGGGCGGCCAGCCTGGGCAGGCTTCTGCTGGACGATGTCGCCGTCCCGGCTGACGCTCGGCTGGCCGGATCGGCGGCCCTGGATCCGGCCGGATCGGCGGCCCAGGACCCGGCCGATGATTACCGTCGCTGCATCCGGCTGGGCCGGCTGGCCTGGTCAGCCCTGGCAGTGGGCTGCGGGCAGGCGGTGCTCGACCACGTGATCCCCTATGTCAACCAGCGGATGGCCTTCGGTGAGCCGATCAGCCATCGCCAGGCGGTGGCCTTCACCGTCGCCGACATGGCGATCGAACTGGAAGGCATGCGGCTGGTCTGCTACCGAGCGGCCAGCCGGGCGGAGCTCGGCCTGGACTTCGCCCGGGAGACGGCGCTCGCCCGGCAGTTGTGTGCTGAGCGTGGGATGATCATCGGGAGTGCCGGCGTGCAACTGCTGGGTGGCCACGGCTTCGTCAAGGAACACCCGGTGGAACGGTGGTACCGCGACCTGCGAGCCATCGCGGTGATGGAGGGGGCCCTACTGGTCTGATGATCAATCTTGAGGTCCCGGCCCGGCTGACCAGTCTGGTCCGCTATGCCCACCACATCGGGGCCGAGGTGTTCCGGCCGAACTCCCGGCGCTACGACCAGGGCGAGCACAGCTATCCGAAGGAACTCGACATGCTGGCCGCGGCGATCGAGGGGATGGAGGCCGCCCGTCCGGACACCCGGGCCGGCGCGGCCAAGGTCCGGCGGAGCTCGGATTCCGTTCAATCCGGTGAACCCGAGGTCCGCAACGGCAGCAACCTGGCCACTGCTCTGACGGTGATGGAACTGAGCTGGGGCGACGTCGGGCTGCTGCTGTCGATGCCCCGGCAGGGGCTGGGCAATTCGGCCTTCGCCGCGATCGCCAGTGACGAGCAGCTGGCCAGATTCGGGCACCTGTGGGCCGCGATGGCGATCACGGAGCCCGGATGCGGCTCGGACTCGGCCGCGATCACCACCACCGCCCGCCGGGACGGCGATCACTACGTGCTGAACGGCGAGAAGATCTATGTCACCGCCGGGCAGCGGGCGGACGCGGTGGTGGTGTGGGCCACTTTGGACCGCACCCGGGGCCGGGCCGCGATCAAGTCGTTCCTGGTGGAGAAGGGCACACCCGGCTTCACTGTGGTCCGGCTGGACGAGAAGCTCGGCATCCGCGCATCCGACACCGCCACCCTGTCGTTGGTGAATGTCCGGGTGCCACGGGACAACCTGCTCGGTGATCCCGAGGTCCAGGCCGAGGGCGGTTTCGGCGGGGTGATGCAGACCTTCGACAACACTCGCCCGATCGTGGCCGCGATGGCCTGCGGAGTGGCCCGGGCTGCCCTGGAACGGACCCGGGAGCTGCTGACGGCATCGGGTGTCTCGATCGGCTACGACCAGCCGACCTGGCAGCAGCAGGCGTCGGCGGCGGCCTTCATCGCAGCCGAGGCCGACTACGAGGCCAGCCGCCTGCTCACCCTGAGGGCGGCCTGGCTGGCCGACAACAGCACACCCAACTCGCTGGAGGCCTCGATGGCCAAGGCCAAGGCCGGCCGCTGTGCCACCCAGATCGCCCTGCGCTGCGTGGAACTGGCCGGGTCGCTCGGCTACGGCGAGGGAGAACTGCTGGAGAAATGGGCCCGGGACGCCAAGATTCTGGACATCTTCGAGGGCACCCAGCAGATCCAGCAGCTGATCGTGGCCCGGCGGCTGCTGGGCAAGACATCCAAGCAGCTGCGCTGATCCGGGTGTGCAGACTCAGCCCGCGGCGCGAACCTTCTCGGCCAGTTCACGGGCCGGTGGGTGGATGGCCTCGGTCCAGGACGGGAAAGCCTGCAGGGCCTGGGCCAGCTCGCCCACCGTGGTCCGGGTCCGCACCGCCAGCGCCAGTTCCGCGGCCCACGAGTCAGCTTCCGGGCCGATCGCTGAAATCCCTAGCAGCAGGCCGGAATTCGCGTCGGCCACCAGCTCCACTCCGGCGGGCGCCTGCGCCGCCAGCTCGTGATGGTGACGGGCTGCTGTCTGCTCGATCGAGGATCGCGCGGTCTGAGTGGCATCGAACCGGGCGACGATCGGCTGGTGCCCGGCATCCCTGGCCTGATCCTCGGTCAGCCCGGCGCAGAACACGGCCGGATCGGTGTAGACCACCCGGGGAATGCCGGTGTGATCGGCGTCCGCACCGTGTCCCTGGAGCTGGGCTGCCACGGTCCGCGCATGGTAGTTGGCGGTGTGGGTGTAGGGCGCCAGCCCGGTCACATCCCCCACCGCGAAGACGTTGCCGAGCACATCTCCAGAGCGGGTCTGGATCCGGCAGCGCGCGTCGATGGAGATCGGCCCGCTGGTGTCGATGCCCAGCAGTTCAAGACCAAAGCCCTCGGTCCGCGGCCGTTTTCCGATCGCCACCAGCAGGCGGTCGGCTTCGACGTCGCGGTCGCCCACGGTCGCGGTAATGGCGGAGTCGGTGCGGTGCACGCGGGTGAGTTCCTCTCCGGTGACCACGTCGACCCCCAGGAGGCTGAGTGCGCTGGCGATCGATTCGCCCAGCCAGGGCGATTCCCTGGGCAGCAGCTGAGGGCCGGCCTCGACCAGCATCACCCTCACGCCGAACGAGGCGTAGACCTGAGCCAGCTCGCAGCCGATCGGGCCGCCACCCAGAACCAGCAGTCGCTTCGGCAGTTCGTCGCTGCTCAGGGCCAGGTCGCTGGTCCAGTACCCGGCGTCCTGGAGCCCGTCGATCGGCGGAACGATCGCCGCCGACCCGCTGGCGATCACCAGGGCCCGGGTCCAGCTCAGCCTGGTCACGTCCCCGTTGCCCGCGGTCACCCTGACCACGTGGCCATCGGCGGCCGGCTCGACCACGCCATTGCCCCGGAGCAGTTCCACCCCCTCCTGGGTCAGGGATCCGGCCGCGTGGCTGTCGTCGCGATGCTGGCTGTCCTTGTCCCGCAGCAGCACGGCGGTGGCAAATCCGGAGGCATCGGACTCGGCTGTGTGCGGGCCGGAGGCCAGATGGCGCCGGGCCTCGTTCAGCATCGCCTTACTGGGAATGCAGGCCAGATAAGGACATTCGCCACCAACCAGGCCGCGCTCGACCAGTGCTACCGAGATGCCGGCGCGGGACAGTTCACCGGCCAGCGGCTTCCCTCCGGAGCCGGCCCCGATCACGACGACGTCGTAGGAAGCATCACGCTGCATGCTGCTGAGCATGCCAGTGACATTGACCAGCGGCAGGCCGGGGGACCCAGCGCTGGAATGCCGGACCGGCGGACGTAGGTTGCTCTTGCGAGCAGGCCCGCCCGCCATGGCAGCGACGCCAGCGCGGCGATGTTCAATGACTGTGCACGAGGGCAGTGCATGACCTTCGGAGATTGATGTGATGACCAGCGGCTCCGGCACGTCCCCCGTCCCGGCGGATCCAGCCCGGCCGTCTGAGCCGGTCCGGCCGTCTGAGCCGGCCATGCGGCGGGCCCTGCGCCGGGCCGGTGACGGTGTGACCCTCGATCCGGCCGAGGCCCAGGTGCTGCTGTACGCACGCGGCGACGACCTGGACCGGCTGATGCGCGCCGCCGCCGCCGTCCGGGACGCCGGGCTGGCCAGCGCCGGGAGGCCCGGCGTCGTCACTTACTCCCGCAAGGTGTTCGTCCCGGTCACCCGGCTCTGCCGCGATCGCTGTCACTACTGCACCTTCGTCAAGACGCCGCACCAGCTGCTCAAGGGCCGGTACGGCGAGGATGCCCAGCCGCTGTTCATGAGTCCCGACGACGTGCTGCGGATCGCCCGCCAGGGTGCGGCGCTGGGCTGCCAGGAAGTGCTGTTCACCCTGGGCGACCGGCCCGAGGACCGCTGGCCCGAAGCTGCACAGTGGCTGGCCGAGGCCGGTTACGACTCCACCCTGAGCTACGTCCGTGCGCTGGCCGTTCAGGTGCTGGAGACCACCGGCCTGCTGCCGCACTTCAATCCCGGCGTGATGAGCTGGGAGGAACTGGGCCGGATCAAGCCGGTCTCGCCGTCGGCCGGGATGATGCTGGAGACGTCGTCCCGGCGCCTGTTCGAGACCCCTGGCCTGGCCCACTTCGGCAGCCCGGACAAGGATCCGGCGGTGCGGCTGCGGGTGATCGAGGACGCTGGGCGTCTCGGCCTCCCCTTCACCAGCGGGGTGCTGATCGGAATCGGCGAGACCATGGCCGAGCGGGCGGACAGCTTCTTCGAGCTGCGGCGGCTGGCGCGCGAATACGGTCACATCCAGGAAGTGATCGTGCAGAACTTCCGGGCCAAGCCGTCCACTGCCATGCGCTCGGTGGCCGACGCTGAGCCGGAGGAGTACCTGGCCGCGGTGGCGGTGGCCCGGCTGGTGCTGGGGCCGCGAATGCGGATCCAGGTGCCGCCCAACCTGTCCGATCCGGTCCAGCTGAGCCGGCTGCTGGGCGCGGGAGCCGATGACTGGGGCGGGGTTTCGCCGCTCACCCCTGATCACGTGAACCCGGAACGGCCGTGGCCGCAGCTGGACGATCTGGCCGGCTGGAGCGCAGAGGCCGGCTTCGAGCTGACCCAGCGGCTGACCGTGCATCCGGAGTACGCGCTGGCCGGAGAACCGTGGATCGATCCCCGGCTGAGCGGGCACGTGCGGGCGCTGATGGATCCGCAGACCGGCCTGGCCGATCCTCGCGCCCTGCCGGTGGGCCGGCCGTGGCAGGAACCGGATCCGGAATGGGGCAGCAGCGGCCGGATCGACCTCAACGTCACCATCGACATCAGCGGCCGGACGTCGGACCGCCGCGGCGACTTCGACGACGTCTATGGCGACTGGTCGGCCTTGCGGGAGAAAGCTTCCGTCACCAGCGTTCCGGAGCGGATCGATGGTGACGTCGCGGCCGCCCTGCGGGTGGCCGGTTCGAATCCGCGGGCGCTGAACGAGGCCCAGGCGCTCGCGCTGGCCCACGCCGACGGCCCGGCGGTGACGGCGCTGGCGTCGATCGCCGACGACCTGCGGGCCGAGGTCAGCGGTGACGTGGTGACCTACGTGGTGAACCGGAACATCAACTTCACCAACGTCTGCTACACCGGCTGCCGGTTCTGCGCCTTCGCCCAGCGTCGCAAGGATGCCGACGCGTTCACGCTCTCGCTGGACGAGGTGGCCGGCCGGGCCGAACGGGCCTGGGCGGACGGCGCCACCGAGGTCTGCATGCAGGGCGGTATCGATCCGCATCTGCCCGCCTCGGCCTACTTCGACATCGCCTCAGCAGTGCGAAACCGTGTGCCGGACATGCATATTCACGCCTTCAGTCCGATGGAGGTGGTGAACGGGGCGACCCGGACCGGTCTTCCGATCCGGGAGTGGCTGATCCGGGTCCGCGAGGCCGGGGTGAACTCGATGCCCGGGACGGCGGCGGAGATCCTGGACGATGACGTGCGCTGGATCCTGACCAAGGGCAAGCTACCGGCCGCGAGCTGGGTCGAGGTGATCAGCACCGCGCACCAGGTCGGCCTGCCGACCAGCAGCACGATGATGTACGGGCACGTGGACACTCCTTCGCACTGGGTCCGGCACCTGAATCTGCTTGCCGCAGTGCAGGAACGGAGTCTGGCCCACGGTGCTGCGGCATTCACCGAGTTCGTCGCGCTGCCGTTCGTGCACCACAACGCGCCGATCTATCTGGCCGGGGTGGCCCGGCCTGGGCCCACCGCGCGGGACAACGTGGTGGTGCACGCACTGGCCCGGATTCTGCTGCACGAGCGGATTCCCAACATCCAGACGTCCTGGGTCAAGCTCGGGGTGGAGGGCACCCGGGCGATGCTGCGCTCAGGAGCGAACGATCTGGGCGGAACCCTGATGGAGGAGACCATCTCGCGGATGGCCGGTTCGATGCACGGCTCGATGAAGTCGGAGGCCGAGCTGCGGGAGATCGGTGAGGGCATCGGACGCCCGGTCCGCCAGCGCAGCACCGTCTACGGCGAACTCCCGGTTCGCGCCTGATACCCGGTTCAGCCGCCGCCGGCGTCCGGCAACTGCACGCCGAGCACGCTCAGCAGCTGACCCATCTGCCCGGTGAGCTGACCTGCTAGCCCCTCGAGCCGATCCACCTGGCCCTCGAGCCGCTCCATTCGCCCGTCCAGCCGATCCATTCGCCCGTCGAGCCGATCCACCTGGCCCTCGAGCCGATCCACCTGGCCCTCGAGCCGGTTGAGCTGGCCGGTGTGCTGACGCTGGGTCGCGGTGATCCACGTAAGCATTCCGTAGATCTCGATGACGTCGTTGTCCAGTTGCTGCACTTTGCGCTGAGAGTCCCCCGGCTGGGCCATGTTTGACCCTAACCGGTGGGCCGTCAGCGGGGTAGATGGAGATCGGATCTGTGGACAAACCGGGCGCCGGGCGGGCTGTGGACGGCTCGGATCAGGGCAGGGACCAGTCGATGGGTACGTCGCCGAGATCCTCCAGGTGCTCGTTCACCCGGGTGAACGGCCGGGAGCCGAAGAAACCGCCGGCCGCCGACATCGGGCTGGGATGCACGCTCTGCACGCAAGGCACGTCGCCCAGCATCGGCTTCAGGGTCTGCGCGTCCCGCCCCCACAGAATCGCCACCAGCGGCTGGTCCCGCTCCACCAGGGCCTGGATGGCCCGCTCGGTCACCGCCTCCCAGCCCTTGCCCCGGTGCGAGCCGGGCGAGCCCGGCGAGACCGTGAGCACCCGGTTCAGCAGCAGCACGCCACGCTCTGTCCACGGTGTGAGATCTCCGGTGGCCGGGGCGGCCACCCCCAGGTCGGACTGCAGCTCACGGAAGATGTTGGCCAGGCTGCGCGGGACCGGCCGGACGTCCGGCGCGACCGAGAACGACAGCCCGACCGGATGCCCCGGCGTTGGGTATGGATCCTGGCCCACCACCAGCACCCGCACGTCGTCCAGCGGCTGAGTGAAGGCCCGCAGGACGTTGCGCCCGGCCGGCAGATATCCCCGCCCCGCCGCTATCTCCGCCCGGAGGAAGTCACCGAGCTGAGTGATGACCGGCTCGACCGGCGCCAGGGCCGCGGCCCAGCCGGGGTCCAGTTGCTCAGCCAGGGTTCGCCGCCCGCTGCCCGTCACGATCGGTGAATCTATCGCTGAGCCCGCTCAGGATCTGGCCGGCCTACACTCCAGACTCGTGCACCAGCGGAATGCGGCTGTTCAGGCTCTGGCCGACGCGGTCTGGGAATATTCACGCGACCGGATGGCGATGATCGAGCCGCCGCTGGACGCGCCTCGGTCCGAAGCCGAGATCGCCCGGTCGGTCGGTCCGACCATCACCGAGGCCGGGCTGGGCGGGGAACAGGCGCTGCGGTTGTTCGGCAACGAACTCGCGCCGTCCTGCATCTCCACCGACCACCCCCGATATCTGTCCTTCATCCCATGTGCTCCAACCGAGACCAGCACCCTGTTCGACCTGGTGGTCGGCGCGTCCAGCATCTACGGCGGGACCTGGCTGGAGGGAGCTGGGGCGGTCTATGCGGAGAAGGAGGCGCTGAGCTGGCTGGCCGGTCTGGCCGGACTGCCCGACGGTGCGGGCGGCGTCTTCGTGCCCGGCGGCACCATTGGCAACCTGTCCGCCCTGGTCACCGCCAGGGATGCGGCCCGCCGCCGCCGGGAGCAGGGCACCCTGCCCTCGCGCTGGGCGGTGGCCGGCACGGACCATGCGCACTCGTCCATCCTCAGCGCCTGCGAGGTGATGGATGTGGACTTCGTCGGCGTCCCGGTGGACGCCCAGGGCCGCCTGACCGGCGCCGCCCTGCGGACGGCACTGGGCCAGGCCGGACATGACGGCGTCTTCGCCGTGGTGGCCACGGCCGGTACCACCAACCTCGGCATCATCGACGAGCTGAGCACGGTCGCCGAGTTCTGCCGGGAGCGGGGGATCTGGCTTCACGTGGACGGCGCCTACGGCCTGGCCGCGCTGGCCGCCCCGAGCAAGCGGAACCGGTTCACCGGGATCGAGCAGGCCGACTCGTTCGTGGTCGACCCGCACAAGTGGCTGTTCGCGCCGTTCGACTGCTGCGCGCTGGTCTACCGCGACCCCTCCCTGGCCCGGCTCGCGCACACCCAGCGGGCCGGCTACCTGGATGTGGTCACCAACAACGGCGACTACAACCCATCGGACTATGCGATCGGGCTGACCCGGCGGGCTCGCGGGTTGCCGTTCTGGTTCTCGTTGGCTGTGCACGGCACCCAGGCCTACACCGACGCCATCGAAAAGACCCTGAGGGTCTGCCAATTCGCCACCGAGCAGATCCGGAGTCGGGAGTATCTGGAGCCCCTGCACGAACCGGATCTGTCAGTGGTGGCGTTCCGGCGCCTTGGCTGGACCCCGGAGCAGTACTCTTCGTGGTCACAGAAGTTGCTCGACGACGGAATGGCGCTGGTCGTCCCGACCACTCACCAGGGTGAGATGGTCACCCGGCTGGCCATCGTCAACCCGTTGACCACGGAGGAAGACATCATCCTCATCCTGGACTCGATGGCGTGATCCGCTCGGACATGCACCATTGACCGGGGAGGGGAAATGACATTGCTGTGGTTTCGAACGTATGGTGACGGCAGGACATCGGCCGCGGCGATCACGGAGGGCAGATGGTCACACCGGAGAACAGCACCCCCGTCTCGCCGGACCGGCTCGCGGGACGGCCGCTGGACCAGTCAGCCGAACGGCCGCCGGAACCGATCAGCAACGCGGGCTACGCGCAGGGAACGCTCAGCCCGACCGAAGCCGAGATGCTGGCGTTCGAACGCCAGTGGTGGAAGTTCGCGGGCGCCAAGGAGCAGGCCATCCGCGAGCTGTTCGATCTGTCCGCTACCCGGTACTACCAGGTCCTGAACCGGCTGATTGATCGGCCCGAAGCGCTGGAGTTCGACCCAATGCTGGTCAAGCGCCTGCGCCGGACCCGGGAGGCCCGCCGGCGCACCGGAGGCACCCGGTCGTCATCCGCGACCGGGGGCTGAGGCCAGCTCAGCGGCCGTTGCTCGTTCGCGGGCCGGTTCGCTTGTCGTTCCAGGAGTCTTCGCATGAGTGGTACCCGCGCTCCGGCGCATGATCAGACGTCCGGTTACCCCAATGGTCCGGCCAGCGGTCAGGTCGAGGCCAGCCGCCGGGGCGCCCACCGGACCAGGATCCGGCCGGTCGCGGCCGGGCTCCCGATCCTGGCTGGCCTGTTGATCGTCTTCGGCGCGATCGGCGGAACCTGGTATGTGCTCAGCGACTCCTCCGCCAAGGATTCCTCACCCTCGGTGGAGGCGGCGGTCCCGGATGACGAGCCCAGCGGAGCCGTTCCCGCATCGGCCGGAGCCAGCCCGTCCAGGCCGAAAGCGGCGTCTAGCCAGACTCCGCAGCACTCCAGCACGCCAGTCGGCTCGAGTGCCTCGGAGCAGGCCGACCACAGCATCTCGATCCGGGTGCTGAACTCGGTCCCGGTCAAGGGCCTGGCCGCCCGGGTGGCCAGCGACCTGGGACACGATGACTGGAACGTCACCGACACCGGCAACTCGATTCAGAAGAACCTGGGAACCACCAAGGTTTACTACGGCAGCAAGCGCGACAAGAGCACAGCACGAGCAGTGACCAAGGACCTCGGCTTCGGCGAGATCGTCTCGGATCCTTCCGTGGCTACCAAGGGCTTGGTCGTCGTCCTCGGCGAGGATGCTCGCTGAGGACACCTGCGCCTGCGCGAACAGCCATTCACGCCTGCTGACCCTGCGCGAACGCGCCATTCAGGAGGCGTAGCCGCCGTCGATCAGCCCGGCTGCGGACTCGAAGTGGTTGCGCAGGGCGGCATCTCCGGTGAACCACCAAGACCAGGCGCAGCACACGAAGTAGGCCGGGAGGAAGCCGAACGGGCCCAGCCAGCGCGCCCACTGACCGCTGTGACGGGCCTCGTGGTCGAGCAACGTGGGCCGGGCCAGCAGCTGGACGTCGCTGAGCCCGAGCAGGACGACGTCCCCGATCGTGATAGCCCGGTTGCGCACCGGCGGTACCGGCCAGCGATAACCGCGGGCCACCAGGACGCCGTGCGGTCCCGGGCCGATCGTGCACCGCCCGGCCCAGGCCACCAGCAGCCCGAGCGGAGTGGCCAGATTGATCCAGTTCACGCACTGCCGGACAATGATCACCCAGCGCTTCTGCGACGGCCCCCGGACCGGCCGCCCGGCGCGGCCCAGCGAGCTCATTCCTGCAGCCCAGCGCGGCCTCGATGCGTCACCCGGGCAGCCTAGGACGTGCTCACCCGATGGGGCCCCCACCTGGGTCGGGTAGGCGCTAAGGTATGTCCCGGTCGAACAGTTCGATGAGCACGTCCTCTCCAGCGTCACGCAAGAGGCCCGCACGTTGGACCATCCCGGACCCGTTGTCCGCAGCGGCGAAGGCGAGCGTGAGACCCGGCCAGGAGCGCAGTGCTCCCGGTCGCGCCGAAAAGAGCAGCAGGAGCAGGAATGGCTCAGGGAACCGTCAAGTGGTTCAACGCCGAAAAGGGGTACGGCTTCATCACCGTTGATGGTGGTGGCGCCGACGTGTTCGTCCACTGGTCAGCGATCCAGATGGACGGCTACCGCTCCCTCGATGAGGGTCAGCGGGTGGAGTTCGAGGTCGGGCAGGGTCAGAAGGGCCCCCAGGCCGAGGCCGTTCGCCCCGCCTCCTGATCAGGTTCGGCAACCGCCGGCCCCTGATCATCAGGTTTCTCCCGGAGCCGTCTCCTCATCTGAGGGGGCGGCTCCTGGAGTTTGGCCGAATCGATTACTTCGCGTAGAGCAACTAAGCTGGTCCGCGATGACCACTCTCACCTCACCCCGCTCTGGCCGTAACCCGCGCTGGGATTCCAGCCATCCCCGCTACCGCTGGGTCGCGCTGTCGAACACCACGGTCGGGATGCTGATCGTGACGATCAACAGCTCGATCATGCTGATCTCGCTGCCCGCCATCTTCCGCGGCCTGGGCCTGAACCCGCTGCAGCCGGGCAACATCGGCTATCTGCTGTGGATGATCATGGGTTATCTCCTGGTCACCGCCGTCTTCGTGGTCAGCCTGGGCCGCCTGGGCGACTCGCTGGGCCGGGTCAGGATGTACAACTTGGGTTTCGTCGTCTTCACCGCGGGTTCCGTGGCGCTGGCGCTCACCCCCTTCAGCGCTGGTGGTGGCGCGCTCTGGATCATCGGCTGGCGGCTGGTGCAAGCCATCGGCGGGGCCATGCTGTTCGCCAACTCCACCGCGATCCTGACCGACGCCTTCCCGCCACACCATCGCGGGATGGCGCTGGGGGTGAATCAGATCGCCGCCGTAGCCGGTTCCTTCCTCGGCCTGCTGGTCGGTGGCGTGCTGTCCGAGGTCTCCTGGCGGGCGGTGTTCTGGGTCAGCGTTCCGATCGGTGTCTTCGGCACCCTGTGGTCCTACCGCTCGCTGCACGAACTGGGCCAGCAGAAGCACTCCCGGGTCGACTGGCTGGGCAACATCACCTTCGCCGCCGGGCTCAGTGCCGTATTGGCCGGCATCACCTACGGGATCCAGCCGTATGGCGATCACAGCACCGGCTGGACCAATCCCTGGGTGCTGGCCGGGCTGATCGGCGGCGGCCTGCTACTGGCCGCCTTCGTTCTGATCGAGAACCGGGTCGCCGATCCGATGTTCCAGCTGCGGCTGTTCCGCAACCGGGACTTCGCGTTGGGCAACGTGGCCGGACTGCTCGCATCGATGGGGCGCGGCGGCCTGCAATTCATGCTGATCATCTGGCTGCAGGGGATCTGGCTGCCGCTGCACGGGTACGCCTACGAGTCGACCCCGCTGTGGGCGGGCATCTATCTGCTGCCACTGACGGCGGGCTTCGTGGCGGCCGGCCCGGTGTCCGGCTGGCTGTCGGATCGCTATGGCTCGCGACCGTTCGCGACCGGGGGCCTGCTGCTCACCGCAGCCACGTTCGCCGGGCTGATCCTGGTGCCGGTCGATTTCAGCTACTGGGTCTTTGCCGCCCTGATCTTCGCCAACGGCGTCGGATCCGGCATGTTCTCCTCGCCCAACGCCTCGGCGATCATGAGCGCGGCGCCCGCTGATCAGCGCGGAGCGGCGGCCGGGATGCGCGGCACCTTCTTCAACGCCGGCTCGTCCCTGTCGATCGGGGTCTTCTTCTCGCTGATGATCGCCGGGCTGGCCGTGCATCTGCCGCAGACCCTGACCGCCGGCCTGCGCGCCCACGGCGTGCCCAGCGCGGTGGCCCAGCAGATCGGGAACCTGCCGCCGGTAGGCAGCCTGTTCGCGGCGTTCCTGGGGTACAACCCCGTCGGCCAGCTGCTGGCCCCCAGCGGTGTGCTGAACCGGATTCCGCCGTCCGACGCCGCCACGTTAACCGGCAAGGAGTTCTTTCCCGACCTGGTGTCCGGCCCCTTCCACGACGGTCTGATCGTTGTGTTCCTGGCCGCGGCGGCGATGATAGTGGTGGCTGCTCTGACGTCAGCGCTGACGACGGGGAGGCCGGATCAGGAGGCGGGATGACGGCCGATTCTGGTGTCCGGGCGGACGCCGATCCGGCGCTGGGC